>NZ_LGDB01000250.1:0-24448 GCF_001279655.1 Streptomyces sp. WM6372
GGACTACATGAACTCCCGCTACGGCAGCCCCGTCGGCGCCTGGAACTTCTGGCAGACCCACCACTGGTACTAAGCCACCAGCGGACAGCACACGCACGACAGCGCCCGACCGGAACCTCCCGGCCGGGCGCTTTCGCGTATGTGGCCGTGGCCGTGGCCGTGAGCAGTGGCTCAACGTTTCGATCGGTGGTTCGCGCGAGTGGATTCCGAGAAGAATTCGGAACGGACCCCGCGAGGTGTCGAGGATCGGCGCCCGGCTCCGACGTCCCCTGTGCAAGGCAACAGGGAAACCACGAGCGAAGGAGGACACCATGAAGTACCTCGTCATGGTGCAGGGCTCCCAAGTCGACTACGACGCCTACGGCGGCAAGGGCAGCGCGCAGAGCCCCGCGTGGAGCGAACAGGACCTGAAGGCGATGTTCGCGCACATGGAGGCGATCAACAACGACCTCGCCGAGTCCGGTGAGCTGCTCGACGCGCAGGGGCTCGTCGAGCCCGCGCGGACCCGGTTCGTGACCGCCGACAAGGACGGCCGGCCGGTGATCACGGACGGCCCGTACGGGGAGACGAAGGAGCTGCTCGCCGGGTACTGGGTGCTCGACTGCGCGAGCCTGGAGCGGGTCACCGAGATCGCGGCGCGGGTCGCCCGCTGTCCGCAGCCGGCCGGCGCGCCGGAGCACCCGGTGGTGATCCGGCAGATCGACGAGCGCCCCGAGTCCGAGCTCTTCACCAGCTGAACGTGCCCGGACAGGGGCCCGTAGAGCCCGCCGAGACGGTCGAGGACCTGCTGCGCCGGCACGCGCCGCAGGTCCTCGGCGCGCTCGTGCGCCGGTACGGACACTTCGACGCCGCCGAGGACGCCGTACAGGAGGCCCTGCTGGCCGCCGCGCGGCAGTGGCCGGAAGCCGGGACACCCGCCAATCCGCGCGGCTGGCTGATCCGGGTGGCCTCGCGGCGGCTGACCGACCAGCTGCGGGCGGACCGGGCGCGGGCCCGGCGCGAGGAGACGGCCGCCCGTCTGGAACCCCGCGATGCCCGGGCCGCTCCGTCCGACGACGACACCCTCACGCTCCTCTTCCTCTCCTGCGACCCGGCGCTCGCGCCCGCCGCCCGGATCGCGCTGACGCTGCGCGCGGTCGGAGGCCTCACCACGGCGGAGATCGCCCGGGCGCATCTCGTTCCGGAGGCGACGATCGCGCAGCGGATCAGCCGGGCGAAGGCGAAGCTCCGTGACCACCCCTTCCACCCGCCCGGCCCCGAGGACCGGGACGCCCGGCTGGCCACCGTCCTCCAGGTGCTCTACCTGATCTTCAACGAGGGCCACACCGCGACCTCGGGCCCCACCCTCCACCGCGCCGACCTGGCGCGCGAGGCGATCCGGCTGACCCGGGCGGTACGCCGCCTGCTGCCCCGGGAGGGCGCGGTCACCGCTCTGCTGGCCCTGATGCTCCTGACGGAGGCGCGCAGCGCCGCCCGTACGGGCACGCACGGCGAGCTGATCCCCCTGGACGAACAGGACCGCGCGCGCTGGGACTCCGCGGCCATCACCGAGGGCACCGCCCTGGTCGAGGAGGCGCTCGCGGAGGGCCCTCCCGGCCCGTACCAGCTCCAGGCGGCGATCGCGGCGCTCCACGACGAGGCGGCGCGCGCCCAGGACACGGACTGGCCGCAGATCCTCGCCCTCTACGACCTGCTCGTCGCCCGGGCCCCCGACCCGATGGCGGAACTCGGCCGCGCGGTGGCCGTCGCGATGGTCCACGGCCCCGAGTCCGGCCTCGCCGAACTCACCGCCCTGGAACCCCGCCTGAAGGACCACCACCGCCTCGCAGCGGTCCGGGCCCACCTCCTCGAACGCACCGGCGCGACCGAAGCAGCCCGCGAGGCCTACGAGGAGGCGGCCCGCCTCACCCTGAGCCTCCCGGAACGCCACTACCTCCGCACGAGGGCGTCCCGGCTCGGCCGGTGAGCGCGCCGGGCCGGCCCAGGACGGCGACCGGTTCCATGAGTGGTACGGATACGGTCAGTTCGGCCGGTCATGACGTGAAGTCTTGACGCCGGAAGGGCGGTTCAGTTGACTCACGCGGTGTCCTGTCCCGTGGTATAGACCTCGGAGGCGTTTTGTGACCACCGCACGCGTGACACCGGCCCGGCGCCGGCTCAGAACCGCCCTGCTGGGCGTGGCCGGAGTCCTCGCCGGACTCCTCCCGCTCGCACAGGCCACGGCCACGGCCGCCGTCGGGGAACCGCCTCCCCCGACGGCGGTCGACCGTTTCGAGGGCGAGATCCCGTTCGCCGGACCGCCCGCCGAGGGTATCTTCACCTGGGGCAGCGATGCCGACGACCAGCCCCGGCTGGAGCTCCGGGAGCGCGCCGACGCCCCCGAGGGCGCGAAGGTGCTGCACGGGGCGTACGACATCAGCGGCTGGGGCGGCTACACCCACGACTTCGCCTTCGACCGGCCCGCACACGACTGGAGTGCCCGCGGTGGCATCCGGTTCTGGTGGTACGGGCAGAACACCGCACCGCTGCCGCCCGGATCGGGCTCACGGGTGCACTTCGAGCTCAAGGACGGCGGGGCCAACGGCGAGGCGTCCGAGCTGTGGACGACCTCCTTCACCGACGACTGGCAGGGCTGGCACCTCGTCGAGATCCCGTTCTCCCGGTTCGAGTACCGCACCGACTACCAGCCGGTCGGCGGCATCGACCACGTGCTCGGGCTGACCGAGATATGGGGCTACGCCTTCACCTTCCCGGTGGGCCGCGCCGGCGAGTTCATGATCGATGGATTGGAGGTGTACGGGGCGGCCGACCCGGTCGTGCAGACCAAGGTCGTCACCGACACGACCGTTCACCCTGTGAAGGAAGGCGGCTCCGCCGACGTACGCGTATCCGTGGCCACGACCGGTTCCGGACCGCTCACCGAGCCGGTGACCGTCGGCTATTCCACCGAGGGCGGCACGGCGACACCCGGAGCCGACTACCGGCCGGTGACCGGCACGCTCACCTTCCCGGCCGGCACCCCCTCCGGCAGCTCACGTACCGTCACCGTGACCACCACCAAGGACCGGGACGGCGAGACCGCCGAGACCGTACCGGTGAAGCTGACCGTGACCGGGGCCCGGCCGCCCGCCGAGGACCCGCTCGTGGTGATCGACGCGCACGGGCTGCCGTACCTCGACCCGGCGCTGCCGGCGCACCGGCGCGTCGCGGACCTGCTCGCGCGGATGACCCCGCAGGAGAAGGCCGGGCAGATGACCCAGGCCGAGCGCAACGCGCTCAAGTCCCCCGGTGACATCGCGGCGTACGGTCTGGGCTCGCTCCTGTCCGGCGGCGGCTCCGTCCCCAGCCCCAACACCCCCGAGGGATGGGCGGACATGGTGGACGGCTATCAGCTGCGCACCCGGGCGGCCCGGCTCCAGATCCCGCTGATCTACGGTGTGGACGCCGTACACGGCCACAACAACCTCGTCGGATCCACGATCATGCCGCACAACATCGGCCTGGGTGCCTCCCGCGACCCGGAGCTGGCCGAGCGGACCGGCGCGGTGACCGCCGCGGAGGTCCGGGCGACGGGTGTCCCCTGGGACTTCGCGCCCTGCCTGTGCGTCACCCGCGACGAGCGCTGGGGCCGCTCGTACGAGGCCTTCGGCGAGGACCCGGCGCTGGTCACGGCGATGGAGACGGTGATCCGCGGCATGCAGGGGGCGCCGGACGGCCGCGACCTGGACCGCCCGGACAAGGTGCTGGCCACCGCCAAGCACTACGTGGGCGACGGCGGCACCGCGTACGGCTCCTCCACCACCGGCTCGTACACCATCGACCAGGGCATCACCCGGGTCACCCGGCAGGAGCTGGAGGCGGTGCACCTGGCGCCGTTCCGGGAGGCGGTCAAGCGCGGGGTGGGGACGGTCATGCCCTCCTACTCCTCGGTGGACTTCCCCGGTGACGACGCCGGCCCGCTCAAGATGCACGCCCACGCGGAACTGATCAACGGGGTGCTGAAGGACCGGATGGGCTTCAAGGGCTTCGTCATCAGCGACTGGCAGGCCATCGACCAGATCCCCGGCGACTACGCGAGCGACGTACGGACCTCGATCAACGCCGGACTCGACATGATCATGGTCCCGAGCGCGTACCAGGACTTCCACCGCACGCTGGTCGGCGAGGCGGCCGCGGGCCGGATCCCGCAGGCGCGGATCGACGACGCCGTCGCGCGGATCCTGGAGCAGAAGTTCAAGCTGGGCCTGTTCGAGAAGCCGTACGCCGACCGCTCCGGCCTCGGGGCGGTCGGTTCGGCCGAACACCGGGCGGTGGCCCGCCAGGCGGCGGCGAAGTCCCAGGTCCTCCTCAAGAACGAGGGCGGTCTGCTGCCGCTGAAGCCCTCGCAGAAGGTCTACGTCGCCGGCTCCAACGCGGACGACCTGGGCAACCAGACGGGCGGCTGGACCGTGAGCTGGCAGGGCTCGTCGGGGCGGAACACGGCGGGCACCACGATCCTGGAGGGCATGCGGAAGGCGGCCGCCTCGCCGGAATCGGTGACGTACTCCAAGGACGCGACCGCGCCCACGGCCGGATACGACGTCGGGGTGGTCGTCGTCGGCGAGACCCCGTACGCGGAGGGCGTCGGCGACGTGGGCAACGGCCACGACCTCCAGCTCTCGGAGGCCGACAAGGCGGCCGTGGACCGGGTCTGCGCGGCGATGCGGTGCGCGGTGCTCGTCGTCTCCGGGCGCCCGCAGCTGGTCGGCGACCGGCTGGTCCGGATGACGGCGCTGGTCGCGTCCTGGCTGCCGGGCACCGAGGGCGACGGGGTCGCCGACGTGCTGTACGGAAAGCGGCCGTTCACCGGCCGGCTCCCCGTCACCTGGCCGAAGTCGGAGTCCCAGCTGCCGATCAACGTGGGCGACGCGGCCTACGACCCGCAGTTCCCGTACGGCTGGGGCCTGACCACGCTCGGCGCACCCCCGCAGGGCGGCGAGCCGGCGCTGCGCGCCCTCGCCGTGGTCGCGGCGGCGGTCGAGCGTACGACCGGGGCCGACTCGGAGGCCGGGCGCGCGGTGGCGGACCGGGCCCGGGCGATCGCCGCGCAGCGGATCGGCGGCCGCTTCACGCAGGCCTCGTCCAAGCCCTTCGCCGAAGCGGACCACCTCCTGATGACCGGCGACCTGACGGGAGCGGTGGCCCACCTGACAACGGCCTACCGGGCCGCGGCCCGGTAGGAGGGCCGAAGCCCCCGCGCTCCGGCGCGGGGGCTTCGGCCGGCTCCGGCGTTTGACCTTGACACGGTGACAAGGTCTTCACTGCCGTCAAGGAGGTGGTTCCGATGACCACGGCGGACCAGGACACGGACCCGAGTACGAGGACGAGGACGAGGACGGGCAAGAGGACGAGCACGAGCACGGACACGCTGAGTGCTCTCCGGGGGCTGGAGGACAGCCGCCCGTCGGTGCGGCTGCGGGCGGCACTGGCGATCGGCTCGACTCCGGACGCCCGCTCCGTGGAGAAACTCGTGGAGCGGTGCGCGGCCGAGCCCGATTTCTCGGTGCGGGAGATGCTGACGTGGGCGCTCACCCGTCACGCTGCACCCCTCACGGTTCCACGGCTGATCGACGAGCTCCGTTCCGAGCGGCCACAGGCGCGTAGCCAGGCACTGCACACGCTGTCCAAGATCGGTGATCGGCGGGCATGGCCGGCGATCACCGGGGCGCTCCTGTCCGACGCCGACGACGAGGTGGCGCGCAGTGCCTGGCGGGCGGCGGTGGTGCTCGTGCCCGAGGGTGCGGCGCCCGAACTGGCCGCAGCGCTCGCGGCGCAGCTGGGGCGGGGCGGCCGTGACACGCAGTTGAGCCTGAGCCGGGCCCTGATCGCCCTCGGCGAGGCGGCCGCTCTGCCGGCCCTGCGCCCTGCGATGACGGATCCCGACCCCCGGGTGCGTCACCATGCGACGGCCACGGAACGCCTGCTGCGCGACCCGGAAGCCGGGTTCGAGTACGCCATCGAGGAGGCCAAGCGCATGACGGCCTTGCAGGACCGGCCGGGAGGGGAGTAGGCGCCGCCGACCGGGGCCGCCCCCGCACGGACGCGGCGGCTTCGGGCCGTTCGGGTGGCGGGGCCCGGGGTGACGGAGGAGGCGGGAGGGACAGGTCCCTGGCGGTGAGCTGGGCGGATGTACGGGGAGCGGGCGCGCAGGCGGTACGGGAACCAGCCAAGGGTCTCTGGGGTGGGCCGAACCTCCGAGGGCCTTGGACGTGCTGGTGGGCACGAGCCACGGGCTGAGGAGGCGGAGGATGGCCGGATTCTCGCCCTGGGGCTGGGCCTGGGGGCCCCGGGCGCGCGGCAGTTGACCGGGATCACCCGGGGCGGCTGGCACCACATGCGGGTCCTGCGCTTCCCTGCCCGTACGGCACCGTCGGCGCGGGGCATCGGCTCCCACACCGATTACGGGCTGCTGGTGATCGCGGCGCAGGACGACGTGGGCGGGCTGTACGTACGGCCGCCCGTGGAGGGTGAGCGGCGGTCGCGGAACTGGGTGGCCGGGGAAAGTTCGGCCGGGCGGGCCGAGGACGCGCAGGACTGGCGCTTCGTGGCGCCCGAGCCGGGGGTGCTGACGGTCTTCCCCGGGGACATCCTGCAATTCCTGACGCGCGGGGCGGTGGAGGCGACCGCGCACCGGGTCCCGCTGGCAGAGCGGGAGCGCTACGCGCTCGCGTACTTCCACGAGCCGCACTTCGACGCGCGGATGCGGCCGTTGGGCGGGCGGCGCGAGGAGGAGGCGCTGCACTACGGTCGCCACATCACCGACATGCTCATGAGGTGCTACCCGGAGCGGGCGACGACCCTGCGCATCATCCGGGAGGGCCGGCTCACGGCGTTGGCCGGCCCGTAGGCCGTGGCTTTCGGATGATGCCGGATCAGCCCGCGGGGCGCGTGGGTCAGCCGCCCTGACCGGCGCTGCCGATGGGGCCGACCGTGACCGGGGAGCCGGGGCTCTCCGTGACGGGCAGGGTGGCGGCGCCCGGCCAGTCGAGGGTGACCGACTTCGTCTCGTCCGGCGGGGTCACCAGCAGTCCCGTGACGCGGACGCCGGAGCCGCCCGACGTGTTGAGCGGGTAGTTGATGCCGAAGGCCACCGACTTCCCGGGCTTGAGCACGGCCGGCCCGGCCTGCTCACCGCTGCGCTTCGCGGACAGCGACCCCGCGTTCGTCTTCAGGTCGACGCCCGCGAACCCGGACAACGTGCAGTCCCGGCTGCCGCGGTTCTTCAGCTGCACGGCGACGGTCCCGTCCGGGTCGCCGTCGATCGTGTGGTTCATCGCCGTGATCTCCAGCTCGTCGGTGCGGCACTTGCCGACCTTGCCGTTCGCGTCGGAACCGGTCCCGGCGGCCGTGCCCTGCCCGGTCGGCCCGGTCGGGCTCTTCCCGCCGGAGGGCTTCCCACCGCCCTGATCCGAACTGCCCGAGGCCGAACCACCCCCCGGGGAAGGCACGGTGGAAGCCGGCGACGGGCCGCTCGGCTCCGTGCCGCCATCGCCGCTCTGGCAGGCCGTGAGCGAGAGACCGGTGGCAACGGCCAGGGCGGCGAACGTGAGCTTGTTGACGCGCATCGCTTCTTCCTCAGTATCGGTCGGGGGCGCCGGCCGCTCGTACGGGTCGGTACGAGCGAGCGTTTCCAACCACCAGGACCCACCCACCGGGCGAACCGTTCCGCCCAACCACCCCTTAATACATTGCTGTTACACACACAGTGACGCGCCGGTCAGGGGCGCTGTCAGGGCGCGGTCAGGCCAGGAAGGACAGCCGCACCGTCCGCTCCGGGTTGTCGCGGTTGGTGTCGACGAGGACGACCGACTGCCACGTTCCCAGTGCCAGCTCGCCCTGTACCACTGGCAGGGTGGCGTGCGGCGGTACGAACGCCGGCAGCACGTGGTCGCGGCCGTGCCCCGGGGAGCCGTGCCGGTGGTGCCAGCGGTCGTCGGCGGGCAGCAGGGTACGGAGGGACTCCAGCAGATCGTCGTCGCTGCCGGCGCCCGTCTCGATGACGGCCAGCCCGGCCGTGGCATGGGGCGTGAACACGTTGAGCAGCCCGCTGCGCCCCTTCGCCTCGTCCCGGAGGAACTCCGCACAGGCTTCGGTCAGGTCGTACACGGTCTCCGCGGAGCCCGTCTCGACGGCCAGCGTTCGCGTGGTGAAGGTCTGCGGCACACGAGCATTGTCGTCGGCCGAGGCCAGGTGCGCGGGGTACGCCGCGCCACTGGACGCCGTATGCCCCCGCGGGAGCGAGCGACGAAGGGGAGCGACGGAAGGGAGCGACGGAAGGGGGCAACGGAAGGGGGCGACGGAAGGGGGCGACGCAAGGGGGCTACGCGCGGAAGGCCTTGCGCAGGAGCTCCCCGAACTCGGCCGGGTGCGTGGTCAGGCCCGTGTGACCGCCGGGGAAGTGCAGGAGTTCCGTGCCCAGCCGCTCGCTCAGGAGCGCGGCCGGACGGTAGGGCAACTCGCCCCGCGAGTCCTGGCCGCAGGCGAGCACGAGCCGGTCCGACAGGGACTCCAGGCGGTGGACGTCCGGGGCGTAGGCCATGAAGGCGGGCACGATGCGCCCCAGGAAGTACGGCAGGTCAGCCATCGTCCGCTCGGCCCGGGCCGCCGCCTGGGGCGGGAGTTCGAGCGGGGCCTGCGGCGGCGCGGCGGTGTCGCCGCCGCCCTCCTTCGCCAGGCCGGCGGCGAACTCGGCCATCGCGGCCAGGAGCCCCTGGGCGCGGAACGTCTCCTGCACGCGTACGAGGAGCGCACGGTGTTCGGGGGCGTCCGGCAGGACCTCCACCAGCGGCGGTTCGTGCGCCACGAGGCGCTCGACGCGTTCGGGGCGGGCGGTCAGCAGGTGCACCGCGGCGATCGCACCCGAACTGGCGCCGAACACCCGGGCGGGCTCACCGGGCGACAGCAGGTCCAGTATCCGCAACGCGTCGTCGGCGTGTTCGGCCACGCTCTGTTCCGCCGCGGGGTCGTCGAGCGTGCTGCGGGACATGCCGCGCGGGTCGTACGTCGCGACGGTGTACTCGGCGGCCAGGCCGTCGGCGACGGCGTCGAAGGCCGCCGCGCCGCCCGTCCCGCCGGGGATCAGCAGCAGGAGCGGGCCCCGGCCGCGTACTTCGTAGTGCAGGGTCGCGCCGTTCACGCGCAGGCTGCCGAGGGTCGGGTCGGTCATGCGGAGTCTCCTTCTCGGGACGCGGGCCAGTGCTCCAGGAGGGTGTGGAGGGCGTCGAGGGCACGGATCCAGGACAGCTGCGGCGCCCGCTCGTGCCCGAACCCGCCCGCGGCCTCCAGGGCGACGAACCCGTGGAACGTGCTGCGCAACAACCGGACCGCGTCGGTCAGGTCGGGCTCGGCCAGTCCGTAGCCGCGCAGCATGCCGTAGGTCAGCTCGACCGCGCGCCGCGGTCCGGGCGCCTGAGCGGCCAGCTCGGGGTCGATCCGGATCGGGGTCTGGGTCGCCGTGTAGCGGCCCGGATGCCGGTGGGCGTACTCCCGCCAGGCGTTGGCGAAGGCGACCAGTGCCTCCTTGCCCGCCCGCCCGGCGGTGGCTTCCGCGATGCGGATGGTCTTCTCGTCGGCCGCGAGCAGTGCGATCCGGCCGCGCAGATCGGCCAGGTTGCGCACGTGGGTGTAGAGGCTCGCGTCCTTCACACCGAGTCGCCGTGCCACCTGCGACATGGTCACCTGGTCGAGCCCGACCTCGTCCGCCAGCTCGGCGCCCGCGACCGTCACCCGCTCAGTCGTCAGCCCTGCCCGTGCCATGCACCCTCCACCTGATCCTAGGGGCCCTAGTTTTATCCTAGGACTCCTAGGCAGGCAAGCGTGGGAGAGGTGACGCGGGGGAGGCCGCCGGTGTTACAGCGGGTCTCCGAGCGGGCCGAACCGCCCTTCCAGACTCCTGGCCCAGTGGGCGGCGAAGTCCGGTTGCGTGCCGTCGGCGTCCGTGAACCCGTACTCCTCGTACAGGCCCCACGTGGCCAGGGCGCGGCCGGACTTGGCCATGATCCGAGGGTCGGCCGCCAGTGCGGCGACTGCCCGGCCCAGGTAGGCGGGGCTTTCGGAGTGGGCGAAGTCCGGGTCCGTGGCCGCGCCGTCGCGCCAGTTGGCCTCGGTGACGCCGAGATGTTCCAGCATGGCTTCCGAGCGCAGGAAACCAGGCGTGATCGCCACGGCCGCGATGCCGTACGGCTTGAGTTCGCAGGCCTGGGCGACGGCGAGACGGATGACCGACGACTTCGCCAGATCGTAGAAGAACGTGCCGCGGTAGCGGGCGGTGTTGCCGTCCGTGACCTCCACGACCAGGCCGCTCCGACGGGCGACCAGCAGCGGCAGCACGTACCGGCTGGTGATCACATGGGTGTCCACGGCCCGCCGCATCAGCGCGAACCCGGCCTCCAGGTCCTGCTCCCACAGGGGGTGCTCCCAGTCCGTGAGCGCGTCCCCGCCCCAGACGGAGTTGACCAGCAGGTCGAGCTGCCCGTCCTGTTCGTCGGCGATCCGCTCGGCGAGGGCCCGTACCTGTCGCGGGCTGCCGTGGTCGGTGCGGACGGGGATGCCGAGACCGCCGGCGGCGGTGACCGCTGCGGCCGTCTCCTCGATCGTTTCCGGGCGGTCCAGGTCGGAGCGGCCGGCGGCGCTGCTGCGGCCGCTGACGTACACCGTGGCGCCGGCCGCCCCGAGCTCCACGGCGATGCCCCGTCCGCCGCCCCGGGTGCCGCCGGCGACCAGGGCCACCTTTCCGGCCAGTGGGCGTACGTCGTCCGTCATGATTCCTCCGCTTCGTCGGCGTGCCGGGCCGGGGTGTGAGGGGCCAGGGCGGTGGCGAGCTCTCGCCGGAGCCGCTCTTCGAGCGTCCCTTCGCGTTCGAGCGCCCAGGTGAGGGCCGCACCGGCGGTGATCGCCTGCACGGTGCGGGCCAGCGCCGCGACATCCGTTCCGGTGCGGAGCTCGGCCGCGCCGGCCGCCTCCGCCAGCAGCTCTTCGATCGCCCGCGTCCGGGCGCGGTGAACGGCCAGGGCGCGTGCGTAGAGCTCCGGATCGGCGAGGTCCATGCACAGGAACGCCAGGTGATTCGCGAAGCTCTCCGGTGTGGCCATCACGGCCACCGACTCCACCGTCAGCGCGGTCAGGGCGGCGAGCGCCGAGTCGTGTGGCTGACGCGCCCGCTCGGCCCGCTCGCCGGCGTCCTTGGCGGACTGGTCCGCGAGCGCCAGGAGCAGGCCGCGCTTGGACCCGAACCGCTGCACCAGGGTGCCCGGCACGAGCCCGACCTCGCGGGCCACGGCGCCCAGTGTCAGCCCCGCGGGGCCCAGCCGACCCATGACCCGGGTCGCGGCCCGCAGGATCACCACGTCCTCGACCCCCCGGGGACGGCCCGCCATCGCCACACCTCCATTAATAAATGCCCGTGCATTTATTAAACCGGCCCATCGGAGTCACGGCAAGCCCGGCCGCCCCCGGCGCAGGGCCTCGACCAGCCAGGGCTGGAAGGGCAGGTGCCCGGGGACCACCTGCCAGTCGTTGACGGTCCACACCAGCCGCCAGTAGCGCGCGACGCGCGGGTCGTGTCCCTCCTCGAACCGTCCCGCCATCCATTCCTTCAGCTCGGGTCCGACGGGGCGGCCGAGTGCGGAGGCGCAGCGGGCCACGACGGCGTCGACCACCGGCACGGCCTCCTCGTCCTGGGGATCGGTCCCCGATTCCCTCGCGGCGGTGACCGCCTGCCGGGCGAAGGCGACGAGGTCCGCCGCCGTCCCGGCGGCGACCCCCGGCAGGGCGTCCTCGTCGGCGGGCGGGAGCGCGGCGTGCGCCATGCGGGCGCGGAAGCCGTTGTCGGTGATGAGTTCGGCGATTTCCATCCATGCGGCGACCTGCGCGTCCGTCGGGTCGTCGGGGAGGTCGGGGACGGCGCTGCGCAACGCGGCTGTCGCGGCGTGCGCGGCCGGGGTCCCGGTGGTGAGGCCGTCGATGAAGTCCGTGACCAGGCGGCGCCGTTCCTCGGACGTCAGGCGGATGAGCTGCTGCACGAGAGCCGTCGCCTCGGGGTCGTAGCCGCGCCGGGCGAGGTGCCGCAGCACGCTCTGCCGCAGGCGCAGCGCGCGGATCCGGAGTTCGGTGGCCTCGGATTGGGCGGCGGCGACCTCGGCGACGGAGACGTCGCCGCCGAGGACCCGTCGGATCGTGGGGAGATCGACGTCGAGCTCTCGCAGGGCACAGATGGTCTGGAGCCGGATCAGGGCCGTGCTGTCGTAGCTGCGGTAGCCGGCCGGGGTGCGATGGGTCGGGGGCAGCAATCCGACGTCCGAATAGAACCGGATGGTCCGTACCGGTACGCCGGTGAGGGTCGAAAGGCTGCCGATCGAGTGCAGGGGCGTCGTGCCGTTCATGACGCCCACTCTCCGGTCTCCAGCCGGTGGAGAGTCAAGCCGCTTAAGCACCCAACCGAGTCCGAGTCCGAGTCCGGGCCCGAGTCCGAGTCCGGGCCCGAGTCCGGATCCGGGCCCGGCCCGGGCCGGTGGCGGGGCAACGGGTGCCCGGCCACCGGCGGTCGGCTCGTGGCGCCGACTAGTTCGTGGTCAGGGCTTCGAGGGCGGGTACGGTTTCGGCCGGGCTCGGCAGGGCGGCGTTCTCCGCCTGGAGGCGGGAGGCGGCCTCCCGCAGATCCGGATCGCTGATGAGACGGGTCAGGAGCGGGGTGTCGACGGCGTTGGAGGCGGCGCGCAGGGCGGCGCCGGTGGCGGTGAGGGCGTCGGCGTTGGTGAAGTGGTCCGCGCCCTGGGGGAGTACGAGTTGGGGCACGCCCGCCTGGAGGGCGGTGAGCATGGTGCCGGAGCCGCCGTGGTGGATCAGCGCGTCGGAGGCAGTCAGCAACTCGGCCAGCGGGGTCCAGGGCAGCGGGCGGACGTTGTCGGGGAGGGTGCCGAGCGGGGCGAGGTCGGCGTCGCCGACGGCGAGGAGGAACTCGGCGTCGACCGAGGCCGCCGCCTCGGTCAGCTGGATGATGGCGCGGACGCCGTCCATCTCGGTGAGCACGGTGCCTAGGGTGACGGCGACGCGCGGGCGGGCCCCGCGGCGCAGGAGCCCGGCGGGGATGGTGCCGCCGCCGTTGTAGGGGAGGTAGCGCATCCGCAGGCCGCCGTCGTCGCCGCCGAGGGAGGCGGGAACGATGTCCAGCGCGGTCGGTACGGCGGGTCCTTCCACCCCGTACGTCCCGTACGCCTCGGTGAAGTTCGCGGCGAGCCGGGCGACCATGTCGTGGCCGGACGTGACGCCGAAGTTCTGGATCACCGACGGGATCTTGAGCTTGGCCGCGACCAGCGGGGCGGACGCCTGGAAGGAGTCGTAGACCAGCAGGTCGGCGCCCCAGTTCTCGGCGGTCTCCAGCAGCCCGTCCACGGTGGGCCGGGAGGCCAGCGCGAACCCGCGGGCCGCCATGTCGAGGATCTGGTCCGTGCTCATGTCCGGGTTGACGTAGCGCGCCTCCTCACCGGTGGACTGCTCGAACACCTCCCGGATCGTACGGCCGTCGCCGATCTCGACGAGCGGGAATCCGGCCTGGCGCAGGTGGTTCAGCGGCTGCGAACACGCGAACAGCACCTCGTGGCCGGCTGCGCGCAGGGCCTGCGCGGTGGGGATCATCGGGAACAGGTGACCGGCCGAGGCCGGTCCGGTGAAGAGTACGCGCACTGTGTCTCCTAGCCCATGTGGTCTGTCGGTCGGGGACCGGCCGTGCGGGCCCGCCCCCGGTACCGTTCGATGAACTGGCAGGGAGGCGGGCGGTGTTCCCGAGGGGATCGATAATCGGACGTTCTGCTAAGGGCCTTGCCGGACCGGGGTGCGATGTGCTCATGAGCCGCCGACGGCCCCCCGGCAGGACCCTGCGGACGCCGCCGGCCTTCGATGAGGGGGTCAGGCCGTCCAGGAGGGCCTTGAGGCCGAGTTCGAAGAGGGCGTCAAGGCGTAGGTCATGGCCGTCCTCGAAGGCTCCGACCGCCTTGGTGAACGCGGGGAAGAGGCCGGATTCCATCAGCGTGCGGAGCGTGGGGGCGCGGTTTTCCATCCACTGGTCCTCCGACTGGCCGGTGGTCGCCTCGGCGTGGGCCTCCCACTCCAGGTGCACGGCCAGCCCTTGGACGTGGCTGTACAGCAGTACGTGGATGTCGAACAGCGTCTCGCGATCGAGGCCGTGGCCGTCGACTGCGGACAGCACCCATACGCCGTGGACCATCAGGTTGGGCACGAGCAGCGGGCGGGTGAGGGAGCCGTGCCGCTCGCGAACCGGGCCGACGCGGGTGGACGGGGCCCGCGCACGTGTCCGATCATGGCCTGATGCCGCTCCACACGTACGAGGCCGATCTGTTCGAGAGCTCCAGGGGTCGTCTGGAGGCGATCGCCTACCGGCTGCTGGGGTCGGCCGGTGACGCCGAGGACGCGGTGCAGGACACCTTTCTGCGGTGGCACGCGGCGGACCGGGAGCGGATCGAGACGCCCGAGGCGTGGCTGACGAAGGTGCTCACCAACATCTGCCTCAACCAGCTCACCTCGGCCCGCGCCAGGCGGGAGACGTACGTGGGGCAGTGGCTTCCCGAGCCGGTGCTGGCCGGCGACCGGATGCTCGGGCCGGCGGACACCGCCGAGCAGCGCGAGTCGGTGTCCCTCGCGGTGCTCGTCCTCATGGAGCGGCTGTCGCCCAACGAGCGCGCCGTGTACGTGCTGCGCGAGGCGTTCGGGTACGCCCACCGCGAGATCGGGGAGATCCTCGACCTCACCGAGTCGAACTGCCAGCAGATCCACCGCCGCGCCAAGCAGCACCTCACGACCGACCGGGCCCGCGCCGAGGTCGATGCGGCTGCCGCCCGAAAGGTTGTGGAGGAGTTCCTCACCGCGGCCCTCAGCGGCGACACGGAGCCGCTGATCCGGCTGCTCACCGACGACGCGGTCAGCGTGGCCGACGGGGGTGCCCGGGTCCGGGCCCGCAGGACCCCGGTCATCGGCGCGCTCGGCATCGCGCGCTACCTGCGGGGGCTGTTCCGGCCGGGCCCCGCCAAGCGGGCGCACGTGGGCGGCAGCGCCGTCCTCCACGCCGCCGTCGTCAACGGGGCCCCTGCCGTACTGATCGCGGGCGGCGAACGCATCCTCGGCGTCATGTGCCTGGCCGCGACGCCCGACGGCGTCGAGGCGATCCACATCCAGGTCAACCCCGACAAGCTGGAGCGCATCACGCGCCAGTGGGCGGCCGCCGGGCCCCATCGCGCCGTCACGGAGATCTGGTGACGCACGTCACAGCCGATTCCTGTCAGGGATCGACTGGCTGTCCGGTTCAGGAGGTGAATCCGACCGGACAGGGAGCAAGTCATGAAGCACCGCATCGTCGTTCTGGGAGCCGGGTACGCCGGAGCCGTCACCGCCGGCCGCCTCGCCAAGAGACTGCACCGCGACGACGTCGAGATCACCCTGGTCAACGGTGACCCCGACTTCGTCGAGCGCATCCGTCTGCACCAGCTCGCGAGCGGCCAGGACCTGCCGCGCCGCCCGCTGCGCGAGGTGTACGAGGGCACCGGCGTGCAGGTCCGGCCGGCCTGGGTCACCGCGGTCGACGCCGACCGCAAGACCGTCGACCTCACCGGCGAGAACGGCGCCGAGAGCCTCGCGTACGACACCCTCGTGTACGCCCTGGGGAGCACGAACGCCGACCACACCGTCCCCGGCGTCGGCGAGTACGCCCACAACATCGCCGGCAAGCAGGACGCCCTGCGGCTGCGCGCCCGCCTGGGCGAGCTGGAGCCCGACGGCACCGTACTGGTCGTCGGCGGCGGCCTGACCGGCATCGAAGCGGCCACCGAGATCGCCGAGGCGCGCCCGGACCTCCACGTCGCCATCGCCGCCCGCGACGGCGTCGGCGGCTGGCTCAGCGACAAGGCACAGAGCCACCTGCGCGTCGTCCTCGACCGGCTCGGCATCACCGTCCACGAGGGGGCCGACGTCACACGGGTCGAAGCGAACGGCGTGGTCACCGGGACCGGCACCGGCGCAGCCGCAGCCGCGGCCGGGCGGATCCCGGCCCAGGTCACGGTGTGGACCGCGGGCTTCGCCGTCCACCCGATCGCGGCCGCCACCACCCTGGAGGTGTCGAGCACCGGGCGGATCGTGGTCGACGCCACCATGCGCTCGGTCTCGCACCCCGATGTGTACGCCGTCGGCGACGCAGCGTTCGCCGAGGGTGCGGGCGGAGCGCCCCTGCGGATGGCCTGCGCGACGGCCAACCCGATGGCGTGGCAGGCCGCCGACGCCCTCGCCGCGCGCCTGACCGGACGCAAGGTCCCCGAGAAGCCGATCGGCTACGCGGCCCAGTGCATCAGCCTCGGACGCCGCGACGGAATCCTCCAGCGCGTGACCCAGGAGGACCAGATGACGTCCACCGTCATCACGGGCCGGGCCGGCGCCCGCATCAAGGAGTTCATCTGCGCGTCCACGGCCTGGACCATCGCCCACCCGACGATGCTCCTGCCGACCCGCCGCCACCGCGTTCGTTCCTCCGTGCTGCTGACGCACTCGTAGTGCTGCGCGGGCGCGACGGTGGCGACGAGACGATCGGTCAGTGGCCGCGGATGACCGCGAGCAGTCCGTCGTCGTACGCGTAGCGCTCACCGGCACGGTGCAGCAACGCCTCGTGCAGCCGTCCGATCTCCGCCCGCGCCAGCCCTGCGTTGCGGAAGCGGATGGTGGTGACCGCCGCTCTGGGGCCGGAGCTGGGGCCGGAGCCGGCGCCGGGGCCGGCCGGCCGGAAGCGTTCCCAGACGATGTTCTTCGTCGCCCCCGGCACGAGTTCGCCCACCACGACGAACTCCTGGAGCAGACCCCAGCGTGTCGTCCTCAGGGTCACCCGGCCCAGCTCCTGCCAGGTCGCGGTCCATTCCTGACCTTCGCACATGAAGTAGAGCCCGTCACCGGCCGCCCGTACGCACCCCGTGTCTCCGCGTGCCATGGCCAGTCCGCCCAGGCTGAACAGCGCAACCGCGACGATGCCCGCCAACGCGGCGGGGAGGGGATGGTCCACGAAGGAGAACACGGCCGCGCCGAGCGGGACGACCGCGGCGAGCACGGCCGCAGTGGCGACGTGCATGTGTCCCATGGAGTACCGCACCTCGACGGGCGCCCCTGACGTCCGCCCGGCAACCGCCCGGACGGGAACCGCGTCCACGGCCGCATCCCTGACCGGGACGGCAGGCTGCCGGGGCCGCCCGGCGGCGGTGGCGGCGGATACGCCGCAACCGTCACCGGAGGCTGGCCGTGCCGACACGGCCGCCCCGGGCCTGCTCGGGCGACATGAATCCGGCGGTGCCGATCGCGACGCCCGTCCCGGTGAGCGCGGTCGCACCGTTCAGCGCCTTGGCGATCCCGAAGTCGATGAGCCGAGGCCCGTTCTCGGTCAGCAGGACGTTGGCGGGCTTGAGGTCCCGGTGCACGAGGCCGGCCCGGTGCACGGAATGCAGCGCCTCCGCCATGCCGGCGCCGAGCCGCCACACCGCGTCCTGCGCCAACGGCCCGCTCTCCCGGACCCGTTCGGCGAGATCGGGCGCCGGGATGTAGTCGCTGGCCACCCAGGGCGTCTCCGCCTCCGGATCCGCGTCGACCACGGTCGCCGTCCAGAACCCCCCGACCGCCTTCGCCGCCTCCACCTCGCGCCGGAACCGAGCCCGGAAGCCGGGGTCCGAGGCGATCTCCGGCCGTACGACCTTCACCGCCACCCGCCGGCCGCTGCGCGACTCCCCGAGGTAGACGTGCCCCATGCCGCCCGCGCCGAGCCGCGCCGTGATCCGGTACGGACCGACGGCCGCCGGGTCGCCGGCCTTCAACTGCTCCATGGTTCCCCCGAGTGCGATCGCCTACAAAAGAACCTGGAGCCGGACCGCACCCGGTGTCAGCCGAGCGCCCGCCGGCATTCTGCACCGGCATGAACGGCACCACTTTCCGGGCGCTCTGCCCGGCTTTGTAGGCTCCTCGCATGCCACAGTCCGGAGAACCGCACACGCCGGTGTCGGGAAGACACGTACGCCGAGCCGTCGCCCGCTGCCTCGACGCCCTCGAAGGCATCCCCGCCGCCCAATGGCAGGACCGGGCCGGGGACTTGGAGTGGACCCGCCGGGAGACCCTTGAGCACCTCGCGGATGACCTGCTCACCTACGCGCTGCGGTTCGGGCTGGCGCAGCCCATGGGCGTACCGCGCGTCCCGCTGCGCGTTTCCCAGGATCGGCCCGACGGCCCGGCCAACGTCATCTTCGCAGACGACCAGGCAGGGCCGGAGGGGCTCCTGACCATCGTGGAGGCCTGCGGCGGACTGCTCGCGGCCGTCGTCGACACCGCGCCCCCGACCACCTTGGCCCCGCACGTCTTCGGCGCCTCCGATCCGGAGGGCTTCGCGGCCATGGGCGTCGTCGAGACGCTGGTCCACACCCACGACATCACCCAGGGCCTGGACCGTGTCCTGGAAGCCCCGCAGGACCTGAGCGAGCGGGTCCTCGCGCGCTTGTTCCCCGACGTGCCCGTCATCGACACCCCGTGGTCGACCTTGCTGTGGGCCACCGGGCGTATCGAGACCCCCGGTCGCCCCCGCCGGACCGACTGGCGCTGGCACGGCGCGCCGCACCGGCACGGCTGATCCGAGCCGTTCACGGTCTCCGCGGAGGAGGCCCCCGCGCCCTCCCTGAAAACCAACGTGACATGCCTATGTGAAACGGCGTTACCTCCAGTAAGTTACCGTCAGGTAAAGCCGCTGCGGCTCGACGCTCGGGGGAGTAATGAACCGGAGAACCACTGCTCTGCTGTCCACCGCCATCGCGACCGCCGTCGTCGTCGGCACGGCGTCGACGGCGACGGCCGCACCCACCGCGGGTGCGCGGGTGGCCACCACGACGTCCGACCCGTTCTACCGGTACGACGGCGGCAAGCCGCTGTCCTCGTACCGGCCGGGCGACGTCCTGAAGAAGCGCACGCTGAACTACCACGTCTTCGGCATCCCGACGCCGTTGAAGGCCATCCAGCTGCTCTACCGCACGACCGACGCCCAGGGCAGGCCCTCGGCCAACGTGACCACCGTGGTCCGCAGCCCCCACGGCGACGGCAGCAAGGCGGTGTCGTACCAGTCGTTCTACGACTCCCTCAGCCCGGAGGACGGCCCCTCCCGGGCCATCGCCGGTGACGTCTCCCTCGGCGGAGTCATCGCCAACGCCGAATCCGTCATCCTGGCGCCGCTGTTGCTCAAGGGCTACGACCTGGTCATCCCGGACACCGAGGGCCAGAACGCCGACTTCGCGGCCGGCCCGGAGTACGGCACGAACACCCTGGACTCGATCCGCGCCGGCATCCGTGCCGAGGAGACGGGTCTGCACGCGGGCACGAGGTTCGGCCTGTTCGGCTACTCCGGCGGAGCCATCGCCACCAACTGGACGTCGGCCCTCGCCCCCGCGTACGCGCCCGAGGTGAACAAGCAGCTGGTCGGCTTCGCCGAGGGCGGGCTGCTGGTCGCCCCCGCGCACAACCTCAAGTACGTGGACGGCGCCCTGGCGTGGAACGGGGTGATCCCGATGGCGCTCATCGGCGTCTCGCGCTCGTACGGCATCGACCTCACCCCCTACCTGAGCGCGAAGGGCCTCGCGGTCGTCAAGGACCTCGAACGCGGCTCGATCGTCGACGCGTTGGGCCGCCACCCGGGGATGACGTGGAAGGACATGGCGAAGCCGGAGTACAAGGACCCGAACTCCGTTCCGACCTTCGTCGCGGCGGTCAACAAGATCAATCTGGGCCAGGCCGCCACGCCGACCGTCCCGGGGTTCATCGGGCAGGGGAACGCGGGCTGGCTCGAGGGAACGTTCAACAATCCGCCGGGCATCGGCACGGGTGACGGCGTCATGGTCGCCGGGGACGTACGGGCGCTGGCCCGGCAGTACTGCGCCACCGGCAACAACGCGATCAAGTACGAGCAGTACGGCCTGCTCAGCCACGTCGGAGCCATGCCGTACTGGGCGCCGCGCGCGATGGCCTGGCTGGACGACCGCTTCGAGGGCAAGGCCGCCCCCACCAGCTGCGGCAGGATCCCCGCGGGCAACTCGCTGGAGCCGGAGAGGCCGACCGTCGCGCAGTGACCGCTCGCTGCGGTCCGCAGCGGTGCGGCCCCGCCGTGCGCGGGGCTGCGCCGCAGTGGTCCACCGCCGCACCGTCTCCCCGGGCGCCCGATGCTTCCCGGCGGTGATCGCCGGCACCCTTCCCGGCGGTGACCGCCGACGCGGCCTACGGGCGTGGGGCCGCGGACTCGGCGCCGTTGTCCCCGATGCGGCGCCGGACCTGATTCTCCTGGGCGAGACGGCGCAGCAGTTCGAACACCGGAGCGCAGATCGCGAAGACGATGACCGCCCGCTCGGCCAAGGCCACCGGGTTTTCGGTGTCCGCCGCCCGCTCCAGGTCCAGCCGGGCCACCGACTCGGCCAGCCTCGCGTAGGCGGCGAGCTCTCCCGGGGCGTACCGGGCGTCCAGCCGCCGCAGTTCCTTCAGCGCCGACGCCAGCCCGTGCACGTGCGGTGAGGTCTCGGGTGCCCGCCAGTCCAGGGCCGTGAGCAGCTCCGCCACCTCCGCACCGGCGGCCGCTTCGGCCTCGGCCTCCTCCTCGGGACCCGCGGCGCTCTGGGTCGCCATGGGCACGGGAAGGGCGTAGCTCACCGCTCCGAGGGCGCCCTCCGAGGTGTGCGCCTGGTCGACGGCCCCGAGCACCTCGCGGGTGGCCGCGATCGACAGACCGCCGAGCGTGGTGAGCGCCTTGATCAGCCGCAGCCGCTGCGCGTGCTCCTCCCCGTACTCGGCCAGGGTCGCGGCGGTCGCCCGCCCCGCGGGCAGCAGCCCCTGCCGCCGGAAGTACTTGATGCTGGCGACCGGCACGCCGGTCCGTCGGCTGAGCTCCGAGATCTTCATGCGGCTTCCCTGCTGGTCATGCGGTCCGGTGCCCGTCACCGGCGATTGGACACCACAACAAGATACTGCCACTATCCAGTGACTGGATACCTTGAGTATCCAACTAGGAAACGCCGCCGCACCGGAGAATCGATGCCCCAGTCCTCACACCCCTCCGTGCTCCGCCGACCCCGGCTGTGGATCGGAACGGGACTCATCGCCGCAGTCGTCTCGATGTTGTTCGCCCTGCTGTACGTCGGCGGCAACGTCAACCCCAAGGGCAACCTGCACGACCTGCCCGTGGCCCTGGTCAACACGGACGGCGGCGCCGACGCGGGCGGCCGCCACGTCAACATGGGCGAGCAGATCGTCGCGGGCATGCAGAAGGCCGCCAAGGGCGACAAGAGCATCGACTGGCAGGTCGTCAGCCGCGAGGAGGCCGACAAGCGGCTGGGCCGGGGCAAGGTCTTCGGCGCCCTCGTCATACCCCAGGACTTCAGCGCCACGGTGACCGCACTCGGCGCGCCGCAGCCCGCGCCGCAGGGCAAGGCCGCCCCGCCCACCCTGACCGTGCTGACCAACCAGTCGGCCGGCAGCATCGGCTCCTCGATGGCCTCCCAGGCCGCCCAGAAGGCCGCCCACGCCGCCTCCGCCCAGCTCGGCCAGGAGCTCCTCAAGCAGGCCGCGGCCCAGAAGACCCCCCTCCCGACGGCCGCCCAGCTCAAGCTGGCCGACCCCGTGACCGTCACCGTCGCCGACGGCCACCCCGTCGGATCCCGCAGCGCCATGGGCCTGAGCGCCTTCTACTACGCGCTGGTCCTCGTCGTCTGCGGCATGCTCGGCGCCAACCTGGTCAACTCGCAGGTCGACACGGCCCTCGGCTACCTGCACACCGACTACGGTCCGGTCCGCAAGCGCGAGCCCGTCCAGCACACCAGCCGCGTCCGCACCCTGGCCGTCGGCATGGCGCTCATGCTCGGCACGTCGCTCGTGATGGGCACCCTGGTCGAGGTCGCCACCGTCAAGATCCTCGACATGGACGCCTCCCACCTCGGCCTGCTGTGGCTGTACTCCGTCGCCACCATCGCCGTCGTCGGCCTCGGCAGCCTGGCCCTGTTCGCCGCTTTCGGTACCCCCGGCATGCTGCTGGCCACCATCGTCTTCGTCGCGATGGCCGTCCCCTCCTCCGGCGCGACCGTGCCGCTCCAGGCGCTGCCCGGGTTCTTCCGGGCCCTCGCCGAGTTCGAGCCGCTGCGCCAGATCACCGAGGGCATGCGCGCCATCCTCTACTACGGCGCCCAGGCCGACGCGGGCCTGAGCCGGGCCTGGGCCTCGATGGGCATCGCCCTCGTCGCCGCGCTGCTCTTCGGCTTCGCCGTCACCCGCTTCTACGACCGCCGCGGGCTGCACCGCATCCCCGGGCCCGACGCCGAGTCCGCGGCCCCGGCCGAGACCCCCGGGCCCGCTGGGGCCGAGGCGAACGCCACGGCCTGAGAGCGCCGCCGCGGGTACGCGGCGGGCACCCTTCCCCAACGGCCCCGGGCCGCGGCCACTCGCTGCGCCCCGGGGCCGTCCCGGTTACGGCACCGGGCCGAGAGCGGCGGGGGCCGGGGGCGTGGTGAGCAGGGTGCGGACGTCGATGACGCGGTAGCCGCGGGCGCTGATCGCTTCGAGGATCCGTGGCAGGGCCTGGGCATCGAGCACCTCGGTACGGCCCTCGTGCGCGCCGACGTGCATCTGGAGGATCGCACCCGGGCGCAGGGCGTCGAGCGCCCTGCTCACGGCCCGGTCCACGGTCATGCCGCCCTCGGTGCCCATGTACCCGTTCGTGTCGGCGGTGAACTCGATGTCCGCGAAGCCGAGTGCGTTGACCTCCGTGATGTACGCGGGGCTGGTCTCGCTGTACGGGAACCGGAAGTACGGGGTGAGGGCACCTCCCGCGCCGGCCGTGCGCAGGGCCCGGTCGGCCGCCCGGACCTCATCGCGTCTTCCCGCGGCGGTGAGGTCCTGGAAGTAGGGGTGGCTGTAGGAGTGGTTGCCCAGCCCGTGTCCCGCGGCCGCGATGCGCCGGACCACCTGGGGGTAGCGGTCGGCGAAGTCGCCGGTCAGGAAGAAGGTGGCGGGCGCGTGTCGGCGGGTGAGCTCGTCGAGGACCGGGTCCAGGCCGGCGTCGTTCCACGCCGCGTTGAACGTCACCGCGACCACCCGCTCGGCCGTGCGGATCCCGCGGTTCTCCGATGCGAACAGCGACCGCAGGCCCTCGTCGTCCGCGGCTGCCGCCGGACGCGACGGGGCGGCCTCGGCCGTCATGGCCGGGGGCCCGGCCGCCACCGCCCACAGGACCGCGAACAGCCCGGCAAACCCTCTGAGGAGCCGGCGGTACACGAGAGCGCGTACGCCGGCGAAAGAACGCGTTTCCATGGCACTGCCATCGGCCGGCCGCTGCCCTCCCTTGAGCCCGCACCCCCATGAACCCAGGTCCGTTCTTCGGCGTGTACGCGCGCGTCGCGGCCCGGGAGTGCAGCACGCTTCCTCGACGGGCGCACCGTGCACGCGCCCGTGCACGGTGGGTCGAAGCCGCCCGATCGGAAGGAGCGCCCATGAGCGGAGGCGAGACGTCCGGGCCCGCCGCGGCCCCGGCCGGGGAACCCGGAACACGTACGGGTGCCCAGGGCCCCGCGCCCGTCCGGACCGGGCCCGGACGCCGCGGGTACCCCTTGTACGAGTTCGTCCTGACCGCGACGCTGATGTTCACCGTGGTCACGATCATCCGCTGGGTGTTCGATCCGGCCTCCCCGCTCGCCCTCGGCGACCTCCACCTGGCCCTCCTCGTCGTGGGCGCGCTGGCCGGCGCGCTCGTCTTCGGGCTCATCCGCTCCCCGTGGGGGCGGTGTTCGGGTGCGCACATGAATCCCGCGGTCACGCTCGCGCTCTGGCTGCTGAGGGCCTTCCCCGGCCGGGGCGTGGCGGGGTACGTCGTCGCGCAGCTGTGCGGGTCGGTGGCCGGGACGGCCCTGGCCCGCCTGGCCTGGGGGCCGGTGGTCGCACGGGTCGGCTACGGGGCGGCGGCCGCGGCGCCCTCGTGGAGTGCGGGGGCCGTCTTCGCCGCCGAGGGCGGCTGCATGGTCCTCGTCACCCTGATGATCGGCTTCTTCCTCGCGCACCCGGCCCACGAGCGGTGGTTCCCCTCGGCCCTGGCGGTTCTCATCTGCGCGATCATCGCCGTCCTGGGCCCCCTCAGCGGCGGCTCCGCCAACCCGGCCCGCCAGTTCGGCCCCGTGCTGATGTCCGGAACCACCGCCGGCCTGTGGATCTACCTCGCGGCACCCGTCCTCGGCGCCGCTCTGGGCGCCGCCGCCCACCACCTGGTCCTCCGGGGCGGTCCGCTCACCCGGAGCCCCCGTCGCGGCCCCACGGCCTCGCCCCCGACCTGACCCGCCCCCGACCTGACCCGCGCCCGAGCTCCCATCAGTGC
>NZ_LGDB01000251.1:0-23266 GCF_001279655.1 Streptomyces sp. WM6372
GGGCGGCGGGGGCCGCCGGGGCCGACTTTTATGTGGCCGAACTGGCGGGCGTCCCCGAAGGGGCGGCGGGCCGGGAAGGCCCACCGCCCCTTCGGGCGTTCTGCGCGCAGGTGTCGGCAGGTGTTACTTGACGACCGTGATGCGGTCCGCCGCCGGCGGGGCGAGCGGGGCCGCCTGCGTCGACTTCGCGAGGTAGGTGTTGAAGGCCTCCAGGTCGGGCACGCCGACCAGCTTGTTCTTGTGGTCCTTCAGGACGGTGAAACCGTCACCGCCGCCCGCGAGGAACTCGTTCATCGCGACCCGGTAGGTCTTGGCGGGGTCGATCGCCGCGCCGTTCAGCTTCACCGAGTCCACGACGATGCGGTCCGCGCCCGTCTTCGTCATGTCCAGGGTGTATGTGAAGCCCTTCGAGACCTGAAGGATCTTCGGGTTCGGGCCGTTGACCGGACCGCTGACCTGCTGCTGGAGCGCGGTGATCAGCTGCGCGCCGGTCAGGTCCACCACGTTCATCAGGTTGTTGAACGGCTGGACCGTGTAGGACTCGCCGTACGTCACGACGCCGTCGCCCTCGGCGCCCGCGGCCTTGTAGGCCAGGTCGGCACGGATGCCGCCCGGGTTCATGACGGCCAGCTGCGCGCCGCCCTTGGCGGCCGGGGCCGTGGCCTCCAGCTGCGCGTCGGCGATCATGTCGCCGAGCGGCTTCTCGGGCGCCTCGGAGCCGCGGCCCGCGATGTCCGCCGAGATGTAGCCCATGGGACGGCTCGCGACCGGGGCGGCCAGCGCGTTCCAGCGGGTGATCAGCTCGGTCATGTCCGGGGCCTTGGGCACGTCCCGCGTGACGGCCTTGGTGACCGGCTGGGGCGCGAGGGCCGCGGTGCGGACGATGTCCTTGGTCTGGCGGTCGTACGTGAGCGTGGTGTCCGTGAACGCGCGGCCGTAGGAGGCGGCGGAGGTCACCATGCGCGGGTTGCCCGCCGGGTCCGGGATATTGCAGGCGTACGCCTGGTGCGTGTGGCCGGTGACCAGCGCGTCGACCTTCGGGTCGATGTTCTTCGCGATGTCCACGATGGCGCCCGAGACGCCGGCGCCGGCACCCGGGACGTTGCAGTCGTAGTTGTACGCGCCGCTGGCGGGCAGGCCGCCCTCGTGGATCAGCGCGACGATCGACTTCACGCCCTGCTTGTCCAGCTCGGCGGCGTACTTGTTGATCGTCTCGACCTCGTCGCCGAACTTCAGGCCCTTGACCCCGTCGGCGGTCACGACGTCCGGAGTGCCCTCCAGGGTGACGCCGATGAAGCCGATCTTCACGTCCCCCTTCTTCCAGATGAAGGTCGGGTTCAGCAGCGGACGCTTGGTCTTCTCGTCCGTGACGTTCGCCGCGAGGTACTTGTACTCGGCGCCCGTGTAGTCCTTGCCGGACTCGAAGCAGCCGTCGACCGGGTGGCAGCCGCCGTACGCCATGCGGCGCAGCTCGGTCTTGCCCTCGTCGAACTCGTGGTTGCCGACGCTGCTGACGTCCAGCTTCAGCTTGTTCAGCGCCTCGACGGTGGGCTCGTCGTGGAAGAGACCGGACAGCATCGGGCTGCCGCCGATCATGTCGCCGGCCGCGGCCGTGACGGAGTACTCGTGGCCCTTGCGGGCCTCGCGCAGACCGGTCGCCAGGTACTCGACACCACCGGCGGGTATCGCCTTGGTGGTGCCGTCCGCCTGACGCTCGGTCACGGTGCCGGACGAGCCCTGCGGGGGCTCCAGCGTGCCGTGGAAGTCGTTGAACGACAGCATCTGCACGTCGACGGTGCGGCTCTTGCCGGCACCGCCACCACTCGCGGCACCGGCCGGCAGTGCGGCCGCGACCATCGCTCCGGCACCGGCCGTGACGGCGATGGCGGCGAAGGTCAACCGGCGGGTTCGGCGGTGCCGTTGTGGCGTCGCTGACATTTAGTCCCCTTTTGGACAGCGGTGAAACTCGGGAGGTCGGCGGCAGCCTATGGTCAACGCGCGTAGCACGACAGGGGGTACGGGTGTCGGACTGGTTACACGTAGAAGACGGCTCACCGCCGGTCCGCTGCACGCACACCAGCGCGGGTGCCTTCCGCGGTCGTAGGCTCGGCGCATGACTGACGACGCAGCAGCGGCCCTGGAGCCGGGACGCCAGATTGAGACCCTCGACGAGCTGACGGAGGAACAGGCCGGGGCCGTGCTCGCCCTCATCGAGGACGCGGCGCGCACGGACGGCACCACCGCCGTGTCCGAGCAGGGCCGCCTCCAGCTGCGCGGCGGGCGCCGCGAGGGGATCCGGCACTTCCTGCTCACCGAGAAGGGCCGGCTGGCCGGATACGGGCAACTGGAGGACACCGATCCGGTGGAGGCCCCCGCCGCCGAGCTCGTCGTCCACCCCGCGCTGCGCGGGCGCGGGCACGGACGGGCGCTCGGCTCGGCCCTGCTGGCCGCCTCGGGCAAGCGGATCCGGGTGTGGGCGCACGGCGGCAAGTCGGCCGCGCGCCACCTCGCGCAGGTGCTCGGCCTGACCCTGTTCCGCGAGCTGCGCCAGCTGCGCCGCCCGCTGGGGCCGGACGGGCCCCCGCTGCCCGAGGTGGTGCTGCCCGCCGGGGTGACCGTACGGACCTTCGTGCCCGGCCAGGACGACGCGGCCTGGCTCGCGGTGAACTCGGCCGCCTTCGCCCACCACCCCGAACAGGGGGCGCTGACCCAGCGGGACCTGAACGACCGGATCGCGCAGCCCTGGTTCGACCCCAAGGGCTTCTTCCTCGCCGAGCGGGACGGGGAGCTGATCGGCTTCCACTGGACGAAGGTGCACGCCGAGGAGCGCCTCGGGGAGGTCTACGTGCTCGGCGTCCGCCCCGGCGCCCAGGGCGGCGGCCTCGGCAAGGCCCTCACCGCGATCGGCCTGCACCACCTCGCGGGGGCGGGCCTGCCCACCGCGATGCTGTACGTGGACGCCGACAATCCGGCGGCCCTGGCCGTGTACGAGGGCCTCGGATTCAGCACCCACGAGGTCGACCTGATGTACCGCACCGAGAGCTGACGGAGGGCGGGCGGAGGACCGGCCGGAGGGCACGCAGAGCGAGGGCCTGTCCACGGACAGGCCCCGCGCTCGGGGCGCACACCGGGGACACGGGGACGCGCCGGAGCATTCCGGGCGCGGAAACGACGTAAAAGACGTACTCGTGCACCACCCGGAGCCTGGAAGCCATGCGGCATTCACCGGACCTTCATGCGCGCTTGCGACTCTCCCGGCATGCAGCCCCGACTCCGACTGACGGCAAAACCGTCCGACGCGCCTGTCCTGCCCCCTGCGCGGAACAATGGAGTCATGAGCCCCCAGCCCAGCGCAGGCCCCACCGAGGTCCCCGCCCAGCAGCCGTCTCGTACCTCTGCCGACGCCTCCCCGGCCACCCCCGGCCCGGCGGCCAAGCCCGCGCGGATCGGCTCCATAGCCGCGCACCGCCCGCACACCGGCCTGGAGCCGGGCCTCGCGCCCGATCTCGACGCCGACCTGGACGCCTACGACGACAAGGACGGCGACGAGCTCCCCGCGGGGCGCTTCCTCGACCGCGAGCGCAGCTGGCTGGCCTTCAACGAGCGCGTCCTGGAGCTGGCCGAGGACCCGGCGACCCCGCTCCTGGAGCGCGCCAACTTCCTGGCGATCTTCGCGAGCAACCTCGACGAGTTCTTCATGGTCCGCGTCGCCGGCCTCAAGCGGCGCATCGCGACCGGCGTCGCCACCCGTTCGGCCTCAGGCCTCCAGCCCCGCGAGGTGCTGGACCTGATCTGGACCCGCTCGCGCGAGCTCATGGCCCGGCACGCCGCCTGCTTCCAGCAGGACATCTCCCCGCAGCTCGCCGAAGAGGGCATCCACCTCATCCGCTGGCCGGACCTCACCGAGAAGGAGCAGGCCCGCCTCTTCACGCTGTTCCGCAACCAGATCTTCCCGGTGCTCACCCCGCTGGCCGTGGACCCCGCGCACCCCTTCCCGTACATCTCCGGGCTCTCGCTGAACCTCGCGGTCGTCGTCCGCAACCCCGTCAGCGGCCACCGCCACTTCGCGCGCGTCAAGGTCCCGCCGCTGCTCTCGCGCTTCCTGGAGGCCTCTCCGCAGCGCTACGTCCCGCTGGAGGACGTCATCGCCGCGCACCTGGAGGAGCTCTTCCCCGGCATGGAGGTCCTCGACCACCACATGTTCCGGGTGACCCGCAACGAGGACCTGGAGGTCGAGGAGGACGACGCGGAGAACCTGCTCCAGGCCCTGGAGAAGGAGCTCATGCGGCGCCGCTTCGGCCCGCCGGTGCGCCTGGAGGTCGAGGAGTCCATCGACCCCGCCGTCCTGGACCTCCTCGTACAGGAGCTGAACGTCTCCGCCGCCGAGGTCTACCCGCTGCCCGGCCCGCTGGACCTGACCGGCCTCTTCGGCATCGCCTCCCTGGACCGGCCCGAGCTGAAGTACCCCAAGTTCGTCGCCGGCACCCACCGCGACCTCGCCGAGGTCGAGTCCGCGTCCGCGCCCGACATCTTCGCGGCGCTGCGCGAGCGGGACGTGCTGCTGCACCACCCGTACGACTCCTTCTCCACCTCGGTGCAGGCCTTCCTGGAGCAGGCCGCCGCCGACCCGGACGTCCTCGCGATCAAGCAGACGCTGTACCGGACCTCCGGCGACTCCCCGATCGTGGACGCCCTGATCGACGCCGCCGAATCCGGCAAGCAGGTCCTCGTACTCGTCGAGATCAAGGCCCGCTTCGACGAGCAGGCCAACATCAAATGGGCCCGCAAGCTGGAGGAGTCCGGCTGCCACGTCGTGTACGGCCTGGTGGGCCTGAAGACCCACTGCAAGCTCTCGCTCGTGGTCCGCCAGGAGGGCGACACGCTGCGCCGCTACTCCCACGTCGGCACCGGCAACTACCACCCCAAGACCGCCCGCCTGTACGAGGACCTCGGCCTGCTCACCGCCGACCCGCAGGTCGGCGCGGACCTCTCCGACCTCTTCAACCGGCTGTCCGGCTACTCGCGCCGCGAGACCTACCGCCGCCTCATCGTCGCCCCGCGCTCGCTGCGCGACGGCCTGATAGCGCGGATCGACAAGGAGGCCGCCCACCACCGGGCCGGCCGCCCCGCGTACGTGCGCCTCAAGATGAACTCGATCGTCGACGAGGCACTCATCGACTCGCTCTACCGGGCCTCCCAGGCGGGAGTGCCCGTCGACATCTGGGTCCGCGGCATCTGCGCCGTGCGCCCCGGGGTCCCCGGGCTCTCGGACAACATCCGGGTCCGCTCGATCCTCGGCCGCTTCCTGGAACACTCCCGGGTCTTCGCCTTCGGCAACGGCGGCGAGCCCGAGGTGTGGATCGGCAGCGCCGACATGATGCACCGCAACCTCGACCGCCGCATCGAGGCACTGGTCCGGGTCGCCGACCCGGCCCACCGCGCGGCACTGGACCGGATGCTGGAGACCGGTATGTCCGACGCCACCTCCTCCTGGCACCTGGGCCCGGACGGCGAATGGACCCGGCACAGCACCGACCACGAAGGCCAGCCGCTGCGGCACGTTCAGGAGATGCTCATAGACGCCCGGAGGCGCCGGCGTGGCTCTGCCAAACCATGACCTGACAACGCGTGGAGAGGGCTCCGCGGGTGACGTGCTCGGCACGTACCTGCGGGCCCAGGCCACCGCCTTCCTGCGCGGGCTCCGCCTCCACGAGGAGTGGGGGTCCCCCCGGACGGAGTCTGGGGGAGGGGCCGACGCCGCGGAGGGCAGCGATGCGGCGCGCGGCCTGCGGGGGGCTGCGCGCCGGATCAGCGGGTCCCTGTCCACCTTCCGGGTGGTGACCGAGTCCTCCTGGGCCGACGGGCTGCGCACCGAGCTGGTGTGGCTGTCCTCGACCCTGGCGGACGAGCACGCGTACGCCGCCCGGCTGACCCGGCTGCTGGACGCGCTGCACCGGCTGTCGGGCTCCCCGGAGGTGCCGGCACCCCGGGGCGCCGCGGGCGCGCTGACGGTGGGCTCGGCGCGCGCCGGGGCCCTGCTGGAGCGGCAGCTCACGCTGGCCCGGACCCGCGCCCACTCGGCGACCCTGCAAGCGCTGGGTTCGTCCCGGTTCCACGCGGTCGCGGACGCCGTGGCCGTACTGGCCTCCGAGGTGCCGCTGGACCCGGTCGCGGCCCGCGGGCGGGTGGACGAGGTGCTGATCCCGCTGGCGGAGGTGGCCCACTCCCGGCTGGCGGCGGCCGTCTCGGCGCTGCCGCACGCCGCCGAGTCCCAGCCGTACAACGCCGACCACGACGGCTCCTGGCACGAGGTGCGCCGGCTGCTGCGGGTCCACCGCTACGCCCGGGAGGCCCTGGGCGAGGACGTGGCCCGGCTGGCGGAGGCCGGCCGGGCCCTGGACCGCCACCGCGACGCCGCCGAGGCCGCGGCCGCCTCGGCGACGGCTGCCCGCACCCCCCGGATCGCCCCGGCGACCGCGTACGCGCTGGGCGTGCTCCACGCCGACCAGCGGCACGAGGTGGAGGCGGCCCGGTTCACCTTCCACGGCCTGTGGCAGCCCGTGACGGCCGCCGCCCCCTGACCGGGCGGCGACCGAAAGGATTCAGCCACCCCCGGGTCCGTGCCGGACCCGGGGAACCACCCCGACAGGGGTCACATAACGGTAACGACGGGACAACGGCGGATGACACTCCGGAGCAAACCCGACCATCCACACCAGGCCGTCCGCCATGGTTCACCGTCCGTTCACTTGCCCCGGTCGGCCGCTTCACCTGATCTGCCTAATTTCAGTGGTGCACGGAGCGCGTCGCCCACCAGATCGAGTGACACGCCGTGCAACCGACGTAGTCCTCTTCGCACGCCGCCCCGAACCAGAAAGCGGCCGGCGGCTTCTGGAAGGAACACCCGAAAGTGAAGCTTCAGCGCAAGAACATGCTTCGTGCCTCCGCCCTCGGGGCGCTTGTCGTGTCCGGCGCCCTGGTCCTCACGGCGTGCGGCTCGGACGACAACACGAAGACCGCCGACGGATCGGCGAAGCCCTCCGCGGCCGCCGCGGGCGACATCAAGTGCGACGCCGCCAAGGGCAAGCTCCTCGCCTCCGGCTCCTCGGCCCAGAAGAACGCCGTGGACCTGTGGGTCAAGAACTACATGGCCGCCTGCTCCGGCGTCGAGGTCAACTACAAGTCCTCCTCCTCCGGTGAGGGCATCGTCGCCTTCAACCAGGGCACCGTCGGCTTCGCCGGCTCGGACTCCGCGCTGAAGCCCGACGCCGTCGAGGAGTCGAAGAAGGTCTGCACCGGTGGCCAGGGCATCAACCTGCCCATGGTCGGCGGCCCGATCGCCATCGGCTTCAACGTCGCAGGCGTGGACAAGCTGACGCTGGACGCCCCCACCCTCGCCAACATCTTCAACGACAAGATCAAGAAGTGGGACGACGAGGCGATCAAGAAGCTGAACCCCGGCGTCACGCTTCCCTCCACCGCCATCCAGGCCTTCCACCGCTCCGAGGACTCGGGCACCACCGAGAACCTGGGCAAGTACCTCAAGGCCGCCGCTCCCGAGGCCTGGACGTACGAGGCCGCCAAGAAGTGGCCGGCCCCCGGTGGCCAGGCCGCGACCGGCTCCGCCGGTGTCGCCTCCCAGGTGAAGGCCGTTGACGGCGCGATCGGCTACTTCGAGCTCTCCTACGCCTCCTCGCAGAGCATCAAGACGGTCGACGTGAACACGGGCGCCGCCGCTCCGGTCAAGGCCTCCTCCGAGACCGCCTCCAAGGCCATCGCCGCCGCCAAGATCGCCGGCACCGGCTCCGACCTGGCGCTGAAGCTCGACTACACCACCAAGGCCGAGGGTGCCTACCCGATCGTCCTGGTGACGTACGAGGTCGTCTGCGACAAGGGCAACAAGGCCGAGACGCTCCCGACCGTCAAGTCCTTCCTGAACTACACGGCCTCGGACGCGGGCCAGAAGGTCCTCTCCGAGAACGGCTACGCGCCGATCCCGGCCGAGATCAACGCCAAGGTCCGCGAAGTCATCAACTCGCTGTCCTAATCGCTGAAACCTCGGGTGCCGGGCAGTTCCCGTCCGAACTGCCCGGCACCCGAGGACCCTCCCCTCCACCCAGGGGATCCGGTGCACCGCCGCCAGGGGGCCTTCCCCCCACCCAGACCGGAAAGATCATGGCTTCCACCACACCCACCCAGATAGACCAGGCTCCGCCTGTCTCCAAGAGCGCGAGGTCCACCGGCCGAGCCGGTGACAAGATCTTCGCCGGGCTCTCCAAGGGCTCCGGCATCCTGCTCCTGGTGATCATGGCGTCGATCGCCATCTTCCTCAGCTACCGCGCCTCGATCGCACTGTCGAAGAACGAGGGGAACTTCCTCACCACCTTCGACTGGAACGCGTCGGCCAACCCGCCCGTCTTCGGCATCGCCGTCCTGCTCTTCGGCACCGTCGTCAGCTCGATCATCGCGATGGCCATCGCGGTTCCGATCGCTGTCGGCATCGCCCTGTTCATCTCGCACTACGCACCGCGCAAGCTGGCCGCGCCCCTCGCGTACGTGGTCGACCTGCTGGCCGCCGTGCCGTCGATCATCTACGGCATCTGGGGCGCGCTCTTCCTCGTCCCGCAGCTCGCGGGCCTCAACCTGTGGCTCGACGAGTACATGGGCTGGACCTACGTCTTCGACAAGACCCAGGTCGGCGTCGCCCGCTCGCTCTTCACCGTCGGCATCCTGCTCGCGATCATGATCCTGCCGATCGTGACCAGCGTCAGCCGCGAGGTCTTCCTCCAGGTCCCGCGCATGAACGAGGAGGCCGCCCTGGCCCTCGGCGCGACCCGCTGGGAGGTCATCCGCATGTCGGTGCTGCCCTTCGGCCGCTCCGGCGTCATCTCCGCCTCGATGCTCGGCCTCGGCCGCGCGCTGGGCGAGACCATGGCCGTCGCGACCGTCCTCTCCCCGAGCTTCCTGATCAACGGGCACATCCTGGACCCGGGCGGCGGCACGTTCGCGCAGAACATCGCCGCGAAGTTCGACGAGGCCAACGAGTTCGGCCGCGACGCGCTGATCGCCTCCGGTCTGGTCCTCTTCCTGCTCACCCTGCTGGTCAACGGTGCAGCTCGCCTGATCATCGCTCGCCGCAAGGACTTCTCGGGGGCGAACGCCTGATGAGCCACGCACTCCAGGACCAGCGGCCCGCCCGGGCCCCGAAGTCCGCCGCTCCCGCCAGCCTGACCCGAGGCGGCCTCCCCCGCTGGGCCCCGGCCGGCATCGCGGCCCTCTCGATCGCCCTCGGCTGCGGCATCGGCGTCCTCGCCGACCTGCACAGCAAGATCCAGTGGGGCCTGATCGGCGCGATCCTGTTCCTCGTGATCACGTACACCGCCAGCGCGGTGATCGAGAACCGCCGCCAGGCCAAGGACCGCATCGCGACCTCCATCGTGTGGGTCAGCTTCATCCTCGCGGTCATCCCGCTGCTCTCGCTGATCTGGACCACCGTCAGCCGCGGCATGGAGGCCCTCGACGGCGACTTCCTCAGCCACTCGATGAACGGCGTCACCAGCTTCGAGCAGGGCGGCGGCGTCTACCACGCGCTGCTCGGCACCATCGAGCAGGTGGCCCTGGCGGCCCTGATCGCGGCGCCGATCGGCCTGCTGACCGCCGTCTACCTGGTCGAGTACGGCAAGGGCTCGCTCGCCAAGGCCGTGACCTTCTTCGTCGACGTCATGACCGGCATCCCCTCCATCGTCGCGGGTCTGTTCATCCTCACGACCTGGAACCTGGCGCTCGGCTTCGGCCCCTCCGGCTTCGCCGGCGCGATGGCGCTGTCGATCCTGATGATGCCCGTCGTGGTCCGCTCCACCGAGGAGATGCTGAAGCTCGTCCCGAACGAGCTGCGCGAGGCCGCCCTCGCCCTCGGCGTGCCGAAGTGGCGCGTGATCCTCAAGGTCGTGCTCCCCACCGCCATCGGCGGCATCGCGACCGGCGTCATGCTGGCCGTCGCCCGCATCGCCGGTGAGACCGCGCCGATCATGCTGCTGGTCTTCGGTACCCAGCTGATCAACCCGAACCCCTTCGAAGGTGCTCAGTCCTCGCTCCCGCTGTACATCTGGGAGCAGTACAAGGTCGGCAGTGACGCCTCCTACGACCGGGCATGGGCCGCAGCGCTCGTCCTGATCGCCTTCGTCATGATCCTCAATCTGGTGGCCCGCGGCATCGCCCGCTGGAAGGCCCCGAAGACCGGTCGCTGACGCGACCCCCTGAAAGCGAAGTGACCCCTCATGGCGAAGCGAATCGACGTCAGCGGACTGTCCGCCTTCTACGGCAGCCACAAGGCCATCGATGACATCTCGATGACCGTGGAGCCGCGCTCCGTGACCGCCTTCATCGGCCCGTCCGGCTGCGGCAAGTCCACGTTCCTGCGCACCCTGAACCGCATGCACGAGGTCACCCCCGGCGGCCGCGTCGAGGGCAAGGTGCTCCTGGACGACGAGAACCTGTACGGCTCCGGCGTGGACCCGGTCGCGGTCCGCCGCACGGTCGGCATGGTCTTCCAGCGTCCGAACCCCTTCCCCACCATGTCGATCTTCGACAACGTGGCGGCGGGCCTGCGCCTGAACGGCAGCTTCAAGAAGTCCGAGCTCACGGACATCGTGGAGCGGTCCCTGAAGGGCGCGAACCTCTGGAACGAGGTCAAGGACCGCCTGAACAAGCCGGGCTCCGGCCTCTCCGGCGGTCAGCAGCAGCGTCTGTGCATCGCCCGCGCCATCGCGGTCGAGCCGGAGGTCCTGCTGATGGACGAGCCCTGCTCGGCCCTGGACCCGATCTCCACCCTCGCGATCGAGGACCTGATCGGCGAGCTCAAGGAGCGCTTCACGATCGTCATCGTGACGCACAACATGCAGCAGGCCGCCCGCGTCTCCGACCGCACCGCGTTCTTCAACCTCTCGGCGGTCGGCCAGCCCGGCAAGCTCATCGAGATCGACGACACGGACCGGATCTTCTCGAACCCGTCCGTGCAGGCGACCGAGGACTACATCTCGGGCCGCTTCGGCTAAACCGGAGCCCCGGATGTGAACAGCGTCCTGCGGTGCTGCATGGCGGTGCCACCGCAAGGCGAAAGAAAAGGGCCGGCTCCCCCTGGGTGGGGGGAGCCGGCCCGCTTTCGTTTCCGATCGCCGCCCTAGACGAAGGCCAGGTCCACGATCCAGAAGCTGATCGCGGCGACCAGGGCCGCGGCCGGCATGGTGATGAACCAGCCCATCACGATGTTCTTGGCGACGCCCCAGCGGACCGCGTTCACCCGCTTGGTCGCGCCCACGCCCATGATCGCCGAGGTGATCACGTGGGTGGTGGAGATCGGCGCGTGGAAGAGGAACGCCGAGCCGAACATGATCGAGGCACCGGTGGTCTCGGCGGCGAAGCCCTGCGGCGGGTCCAGCTCGATGATCTTGCGGCCGAGGGTCCGCATGATGCGCCAGCCACCCGCGTACGTGCCGAGCGAGAGCATCACGGCACACACGATCTTGACCCAGACCGGGATCTCGGCGCCTTCGGTCTGCAGCTCCGCGATGGTCAGGGCCATCATCACGATGCCCATCGTCTTCTGCGCGTCCTGGAGGCCGTGGCCCAGCGCCATGCCGGCCGCCGACACCGTCTGCGCGATGCGGAAGCCGCGCTTGGCCTTGTGCGGGTTGGACCTGCGGAACATCCACAGGATGACGACCATCACCAGGTAGCCGACGAGCAGGCCGACGACCGGCGAGACGAACATCGGGATGACGACCTTGTCGACCACGCCCGACCAGATGACCTCGGTGCCGCCGGCCAGCGCCGCGCCGACCATGCCGCCGAACAGCGCGTGCGAGGAGGACGAGGGGAGCCCGAAGTACCAGGTGATCAGGTTCCAGACGATCGCGCCGACCAGCGCCGCGAAGAGGATCCACATGCCCCGGTTGCCCTGGGGCGTCTCGATCAGACCCTCGCTGACCGTCTTGGCGACGCCGCTGCCCAGGAAGGCACCGGCGAGGTTCATCACCGCGGCCATCGCGAGGGCGGCGCGCGGGGTCAGCGCGCGGGTCGAGACCGAGGTCGCGATCGCGTTCGCCGAGTCGTGGAAACCGTTGGTGTACGTGAAACCGAGCGCGACACCGATGGTCACGATCAGAGCGAAGGTGTCCACGAGGTTCAGGACTCCTTGACCGCGATGGTCTCCACCGTGTTCGCGACGTGCTCGAACGCGTCGGCCGCCTCTTCGAGCACGTCGACGATCTGCTTGAGCTTCAGCACCTCGATGGCGTCGTACTTGCCGTTGAAGAGCTGGGCCAGCAGCTTGCGGTGGATCTGGTCGGCCTGGTTCTCAAGGCGGTTGACCTCGATCCAGTACTCGGTCAGGTTGTCCATCGTCCGCAGGTGCGGCATGGCCTCGGCGGTCAGCTCGGCCGCCCGCGCCAGCACCTCGATCTGCTGCTCGACACCCTTGGGGAGCTCCTCCACCTGGTACAGGACGACCAGGTCGACGGCCTCCTCCATGAAGTCCATGATGTCGTCGAGCGACGAGGCCAGGTTGTAGATGTCCTCGCGGTCGAACGGCGTGATGAAGGAGGAGTTCAGCTGGTGGAAGATCGCGTGGGTGGCGTCGTCCCCCGCGTGCTCGGCTGCCCGCATCCGCTCCGCGATCTCGGCCCGGGCGGAGGAGTCCGCTCCGAGCAGTTCCATCAGGAGCTTGGAGCCCGTGACGATGTTGTCCGCGGATGCGGCGAACATGTCGTAGAAGCTCGTCTCCCTGGGGGTCAGACGAAATCGCACGTGAGGTCCTCGGGGTGCATTGGATTCGGTCAGGCTGATGCTAGGCGCAACCCCCGGCCAGGGCTAACCGGCGGTTCCGGGCGATTACCCAGTGTCCTCCATCGGGCAGAGTGAGGACCACGGGCCCCTGCCGCTCCGTCCGGGGCCCGGTAACCTATACCCATGAGGGGTATGTACCCCTCGATCCGGACCACGGGAGGACGCATGACTGCCATCGAGGCGGAGGGCTCCGGAGCCGACGTCACCACCGGTACGGGAACGGCGACCGCCACCGGCACCGGAACCGGCGTGGTGCACGGCTACCACCACCAGAAGGACGAGCACCTCAAGCGACTGCGCCGGATCGAGGGCCAGATCCGCGGTCTGCAGCGGCTCGTCGACGAGGACGTCTACTGCATCGACATACTCACCCAGGTCTCGGCGAGTACGAAGGCCCTCCAGTCCTTCGCGCTCCAGCTGCTCGAAGAGCACCTGCGGCACTGCGTCGCCGACGCGGCCGTCAAGGGCGGCGCCGAGATCGACGCCAAGGTCGAGGAAGCCACGAAGGCGATCGCCCGCCTGCTGCGCACCTGACCGGTACGACGGCGGCGGCCGGTACGGAAGCGCTGGCCGGTACGGAAGCGCTGGCCGATAGGGAAGCACTCGCCGGTACGGAAGCACTGGCCGGCAGGGCAGCGGCTAGAGCCCGAGACCCATCAGGACCTCGTCGATCCGGTCCTGGCTGAGCCGCTCCTCGTCCGCCGCGGAGGCCGCGATGATCAGCTCGCCGCACAGCTCGATCTCGGCGAGCGCCACGTGGTCCTGCACCGTCGTACCGCCTGCGGGAGTCACGCGTGTCACCTCGATCTGCCGTCATCGGTCAGGGGCCGTCTCAGCGTAGGGAGGGCGGGGCGGTGTGCGCATGACACGGATGGACCATTTCCGGATACCGGGCCATGGCCCGATCGCGCCGCCCCGGCACCGTCCGGCCGGCTATTCGGCGATCTTCCCGGCGTAAATGTCCCCGCTTGCGGGCAATACGACCTTCACCGGCGTCCCGAACCCGTAGAGCAGCGTGGTCGAGGAGACATCGATCACGCCATTGTTGACGTAGCTGAAGCGGTGCCGGACCTTCCGCAGCCGGCCCTCCTCGTCGAGGTACACGTCGAACGGGACGACGTCCTTGCTGAACCCTTTCGCCGCCGCCTCCAGTGCTCCCTTGACCGCCGGTGAGGCGTTCTTCGCGGCCTGGCCGATGTCGGTCGTCCCGCGGTAGTGCCGCACCTTGGTGCCCGCCACCTCTGTCTCGCCCACGTACGTCGCCTCCTGTACTCCGCGCAGCAGCTCGGCGGCGGCCAGCGGGTCGGTGGCCCCGCCCGTGACGAGGTTCCCGTCGGCGAGGGCCGTCGTATCGACCCGGACCCACTTGTCGTCGGGCACGCCCGCACCCCGGTTCTTCATGTAGAGGGCGCCGGGGACGAGCAGCTCGGTGATGGGCCGGTGCTCGTCCTTGCCGGCCGCGTCCGCCGGGAGCATCACCAGGAGCTGGCCCATCCGGTTCTTGAAGTCGACCCCGCCCTCGCCGCGGATCGTGACCCGGGTCCCGCCCGTGGCCATCTCCATGGCCGTACGGGCCTGCGCGCTGCCGGTCTTCGCCAGCCGGTCGGCGGCTCCCCGTACGGTCGCGGCCGGGTCGGCGGGGGGCCGGCCGTCGTCCTTGACCGCGCCCGCGCACCCGCTCATCACGGCCACGGTCGCGGCCACGCCGAGGGCGAGCACCGCCCCACCCGCACGCCCGCGCCGCCGCCTGTGCTGGTGCACCACCATCGCCTGCCAACCCCCAACGCATGACCGCTGCTTGCCCGAGGCCCCCACCCGCTCCGGTTAACGAGGTCCGGGGTTTCCCGTCACGGGCCGCCGCGGTCCCGGGGCTCTGCGCGGTCCGGGTACCGTGGTGATGTGGATTCGCACAGCAAAGCGTCGCTTGTCCCTCCGCTCGACGTCGTGCCGCACTCCCGTCCCACCGAGCGGCCACCCACCGGACCCACCGGACCCACCGGGCACATCACGAGCACCACCGAACGCGGTGCCTTCTGCCTGGCCCTGTGCACCTGCGGCTGGAAGGGCCCGGCCCGCCGTTCGAGAGACCTGGCCCGCAAGGACGCGGACCGGCACCCCTCGCTCTAGAGGGCTTCCGGGTCGCCCGTTCGGACGGCCCGGCTGGCCGGGGCACCCGGGAGCGGATGCCCTGGATGCATGCCAGGACCCGCGCCCCGCGTCGCCGCCCTCGTCTGGGCCCTGCTCATCGCGCTCACGCCCGCCGCCGCGGCCTCGGCCCGCCCGACGGGTTCGGCGGACGGCCCGGCCGACGTGGCCCTGGCCATCGGGGCGACCACCGCGGCGGCCGTGGCCACCGGCTTGTGGCTGCGCTCCCGGTACCGCCGCGAGGAGGACTCGGAGGGCCACGGCGCGGAGAGCGGCGACCCGTGAGCCCGCGCCCCCGGCCGACGGCGGTCCGCCTGTTCTTCGGCGGAGCGGGCCTGTGTCTGCTGGCGGCGGTCCTGGTCTTCGTATGGGACGCGTACGGGCGGCCGTGAGCCGGACCCGCTCCCGCCGCTCCCTCTACCTCTACGCGGCGAGGTCGCTCTCGTGCGGGGCCTGCGGCTGCGCGAGGTCCACCGGGCGGGGCCGGGCGTGGCGCTTGGCACGGACCAGCCGCCCGGCGCGCGGCGAGCGGGCCACCGCCCGCACCACCGGGGTCAGCAGCGCCATCGCGAGCGGGGCGAGCAGCAGGACGACGGCGGTGCCGAGCGCGAAGCCGCCGATGACGTCGGTGGGGTAGTGGACGCCGAGGTAGACCCGGCAGAGGCCCTCGGCGAGGGCCAGCCCGATCCCGATGAGCCCGAGCTTCCGGTTGGCGATGAACAGGCCGACGCCCAGGGCCATCGCGAGACCGGCGTGGCCGCTGACGAAGGAGAAGTCGCCGGGGCCGGAGTACGGGGCGAGCACGTCCAGGCCGCTGTGCGCGACGGACGGCCGCGGCCGGGCGACGAACGCGCGCAGCGGGACGTTCACGAGGAGGACGAGCGCGGCGGCGAGCGGAGCCCACACGAGGGCGGCGAACGACTCGGCGGCCGTGGCCTCGTCCTGTCGGCGCGTACCGTGCCAGCACCACAGGAAGAGGAGCACCAGGGCCAGCGGGATCCCGTACGAGCCGACGAGGCCGACGGCGCGGTCGACCGCGGCCGGGGCGTGCCGCGCCAGTCCGTTGATGTCGTACAGCAGGCTTACGTCCACGTTCGGCCCACCGGTTGTGAGTCCAGCCATGGCGATGCGGCCCCTTAGCCCTTGCTCGGTTCCCCTCGGGCGCACGCCGGTGTGCGCCCCTGAACCCCCCCGTTGATCAAGCCTGCGTCCATGGAACGCCCGTTCTGAACATCGCGTTCCACTCTCCACCGAATGATCACGGCAACGTTATCGAAGAGAGACTCGTCGTCGCAGCTCAGGGCCTCGGGTTAACGCAGCGTGCACAAGGGCGCCGTGACTAGGAAGACTTGGCGTCGACGCTCCGGTCGGGAAGGGCCGCGGCCCCGTCCTTGGTGACACGCGTCGCCCCGAAGTAGTCCGGGGTGTCGATCTTGTCGAACCGGATCACGGCGCCGGTGTACGGGGCGTTGATCATGTATCCGCCGCCCACGTAGAGGCCGACGTGGTGGATGGCCCGGGAGTTCGTCAGATCATCGGAGAAGAACACCAGGTCGCCGGGGAGCAGTTCACCGCGCGACGGGTGCGGCCCGGCGTTGTACTGGTCGTTGGCGACGCGCGGCAGCTCGATCCCCACCGACTCGTACGCGGCCTTGGTCAGCCCCGAGCAGTCGAACCGCCCGTCCTGATCCGGCGTCCCGTTCCCGCCCCACAGGTACGGGGTCCCCAACTGCTTCTGCGCGAAGTAGATGGCCCCGGCCGCCTGCTGCGAGGGCGCGACCCGCCCGATGGGCCGCTCGAAGCTCTTCGCGAGGGTCGTGATGGCCTTCACGTACCCCTGGGTCTCGTTGTACGGCGGTACGCCGCCATATTTGATGACCGCGTACGCCCCCGCGTTGTAGGCCGCGAGCATGTTGCTCGTCGCGTCCCCCGGCACGCCCGCCACGTCCTTGGCCAGCTCGCAGTCGTACGAAGCGGCCGAGGGGATCGCGTCGTTGGGGTCCCAGATGTCGCGGTCGCCGTCACCGTCCCCGTCGATGCCGTGCCCGGCCCAGGTGCCCGGGATGAACTGGGCGATACCGCGGGCGTCGGCAGGACTGACGGCGTTCGGATTCCAGCCGCTCTCCGAGTACAGCTGGGCGGCCAGCAGCGCCGGGGTCATGGCCGGGCACAGCGTTCCCCACTTCTGCACCAGGTTCTGGTACTTCGCTGGCACGGCCCCCTTGGCCAGCCCGAGCGCCCGGCCCCCGGCCGCCCCGGCTCCGGCGAGGCCGGCCGCGGCCGAGTACGTCCCCACCACGATCAGCACGAGGAAGCTCAGACAGAGCCCGATCCCGATCCCGCCTGCCACCCAGAATCTGCGCACCCGTCAACACTCCCCCATCCCCATCGCTTTCACGTGCGATTCGCCCGTGTCGCCCGATCCACTACGCCACTTGGAAGCCCGTGCAGTAGAAGCTCGCGTACTTCGCAGGGTCATCCTCGACGTGGTAGAAGACCACCGTCCAGTCCCCCGGGTCGTTCGCCAGGGGCACGCCGGGGCGCGCCTTGCCGTTCACGTGCTCCGCGAAATCGTCCGGGTACCTGAGCGTCAGGGACTCACCCGTGTTCCATTTGCCGTAGATGTCGATGGGCTTGCTGGTGAAGCCCACGGCCCGGTTGTCCATGGGGAAGGGCTTTCCGGTCTCCGGATCGAGGTCGTGCGGGGACCTGACCGCCACCGACACGTAGTACGGATCGGGTTTGGTCTGGCTGGTCTCCGCGTACTTCACGCGCATGCTGATGGTCACGGACTTCCCCGAGACCTCGGCGCCGGCCAGCAGGTCCGCGCCGGGCGGCTTCTGCTCCGCCCCGATGTTGCACGCGCCGGTGCCGTGTGCGGCGCGTTCCGGATCGGTGGAGGGCAGCCAGAAGTAGTGCGAGATCTGATTGCCCTCGATGTACGCGGCGGGCGGCTTGGCGACGGAGCCCTGCGAGGCCGAGGGCGCCGCAGCGGCGTCCTTGCCCCGGTCCTGGCCCTGCCCCTGGCCCTGGGTCTGGCTCTGCGCACCGTTCCCGACGATCGGAAGCAGCTTCCACGCGGCCAGGGACAGAGCCACGGCCAGGGCCACCGCCGAAGCGGTCCACGCCGTACGCCGCCCTGCGCGCCGCGCCGGTGCCGCGGCCGCGTGCTGGGTCGGGGTGTAGGCCGGCGGGAGGCCCGGGCCCTGCGTCCGCATCTCGTGCACCGGCACGGCCTCGCCCAGCGCCCCCAGCCCCAGGTACACCGGGTCGTCGATCAGCGCGTCCCGTACCCCGCACCGGGCGATCACCTCCGCCGGCCCGGGCCGGGCCGCCGGGTCCTTCGCCACGCACGCCTCGATCAGCGCCGCCAGCCCCGGCTCCACCCCGGCCACGTCGATCGGCTCGTGCACCGCCCGGTAGCCCACCGTCGCCGCCACGCCCGTACCGAACGGCGGCCGCCCCGTCGCCGCGTACGCGAGCGTCGCGCCCAGCGCGAAGACGTCCGCGGCGGCCCCCGCCCCGGCGCCGAGCAGCACCTCGGGCGCCGTGTACCCCGGGGTCCCGGGCGCCTGGCCGTCCTGGGTGAGGGCCGTCTCGCCCACGCCGCGCGCGATGCCGAAGTCGATGAGCTGCGGGCCCTGCGCGCCCAGGATGACGTTCTGCGGCTTGAGGTCCCGGTGGGTCACCCCGTACGCGTGGACGCTCGCCAGCCCCTCCGCGAGGGCCGCGAACAGCCGCCGGCAGGTCTCCGCGGGCAAACCGCCGCGCTCCGCCACGGCATGACCGAGCGTCGGCCCCGCCACGTACTCCGTCGCCAGCCAGAACGGCGGCGCCGCCAGCGAGGCGTCGATCAGGTTCGCCGTGTACGCCGACCGCACCGCCCGTACGGTCTCGGCCTCGCGCCGGAAGCGGGCGAGGGCCTCCGGGTGCCCGGTGATCTCGTCCCGGATCACCTTCACCGCCACCAGGCGGCCGCCGGGCGAGCGCCCGAGGTACACCTGGCCCATCCCACCGGCACCGAGCCGGGCCAGCAGCGCGTGCGCCCCGATGCGGGCGGGGTCGACGTCTCTCAGGGCCTCCACCGGCACGAGCCTGCCACACCGACTCCCGCCCCCGGCCAGCGGGTTGAACCTTCTCCCGGAATCAGGAACTCGGTGTCAGGAACTCGGTGTCAGGAACGCGGGATCAGGAACGCGGGGTCAGGAACGCGGTGCGACGAACAGGCTCTGCGCGCTGCGCCCGATGGGCCCCTTCTCGTCGTGCAGCCGGGAGTCGGCGAGACCGATCCCGCCCGCGTCCACGCTCGTACGGGCCTCCACGCAGGCCCATTCGCCCACCGGGTGGCGGTGCAGGTGCACGGTCAGGTCGCTGTTGACGAACACGTACCGGCCGAAGTCCAAGACCGAGCTGATCCCGTTGCCCGAGTCGGCGGCGACCAGCACCCGGTCCAGGGGCCTGGGCTCCTCCCCGGCGACGAGCGGCACCTTCATCCGCATCCAGCAGGTGCCCGGCCCCAGCTCGACGAACGCGCCCTCGGTGAACCGGGTCTCCATCGCCGAGTGGTAGCCGGTCTCCCACGGCACCGGGAAGAACGGAGTCGGCCCCACCTCCCCGGGCGGCGGCAGCTGCGGCCCCGGCGCCACGCCCGGCACGGCCTCCCCGGCCACCCGGATCCGCAGCGCCCGCGCGAGCATCACCGGCGCGGCCCCGGCCGGGGCGAGGGAGGCCTCGACCACCTCGGTGCTGCGCCCGGCCCGGAGCACGGAGGTGGTGACCTCCAGCGGGCCGATCGGCACCGGCCGCAGGATCTCGTACGTGATCCTCGCGATCCGCATGTCCGCGCGGGCGCCCTCCCGCTCCTCCACGGCCCGCCCGAGCAGCGCGGCCGGCGGCCCGGCGTGCTGCGAGCCCGGGTCCCACGGCCCGCGCGTGTACTCGGTGGCCAGGAACCGGCCGGCATCGACCCGCTCGTAGAACGCCTCGGAGATCGCCATGGCCGGAACGCTACCGACAGGTAACCCGTCCCGCCAGGCCTCCGGGAACCCGGCGGTCCGAACCTCGCCGGGTCAGCGGGGTCAGCGGGGTCAGCGGGGTCAGCGGGGTCAGCGGGTCAGCAGGGTCAGCGGGCGAAGCCCAGCCCGACGCCCAGCCCCACCAGCACCGACCCGATCGCCCGGTTCAAAGCCTTCTGCGCCTTCAGCATCCGGTCGCGCAGCCGCGAGTTCGAGAAGAACAGCGCCACCGCGCCGAACCAGCCCAGGTGCGCCGCCGACATGAACAGCCCGTACCCGGCCTGCTGCCACAGCGGGGTCTGCGGATCGACGACCTGCGTGAACGTCGACACGACGAACAGCGTGGTCTTCGGATTGAGCACGTTGGTCAGGAACCCGGACCGCAGCGCGCCCAGCCGCGTCAGCTCCGGCCTGGACTCCAGGTCGACGCTCACCTCGGCCCGCGCCCGGAAGGTCCGTATCCCGATCCACACCAGGTACGCGGCGCCCGCCAGCTTGATCGCCGTGAACAGGGCCGTGGAGGAGGCGATGAGCAGACCGACCCCGAGCATCGTGTACGAGACGTGCACCAGCACCCCGGCCGCGACCCCGGCCGCCGCGAACAGCCCGGTGGGCCGCCCGTACAGATAGCTGTTCCGTACGACCATGGCGAAATCGGCGCCGGGACTGATCACGGCGAGGAGGGTGATGACGGCAACTGCGATCACTTCTGTCATGTACGGGATGCTCACCGCCCCGGCGCCCCCGATCAACCCCTCACCTGGCCGCGCGCCCGCGACCGGTCACAATGGAGGGGTGTCCGCCGAACCCGCCATACCCGACCTGCCCGTGCTGCAAGCAGACTGCTCGAAGTGCTTCGCTCTCTGCTGCGTCGCCCTGCCCTTCGCCAAGTCCAGCGACTTCGCCGTGAACAAGGCCGCCGGAACCCCCTGCAAGAACCTCCGGGAGGACTTCCGCTGCGGCATCCACACCCGGCTGCGCGACAAGGGCTTCCAGGGCTGCACCGTCTTCGACTGCTTCGGCGCGGGCCAGCAGGTCTCCCAGGTGACCTTCGGCGGCCGGGACTGGCGCACGCACCCCGGCACGGCCAAGGCGATGTACGAGGTCTTCCCGGTGCTGCGGCAACTGCACGAGCTGCTCTTCTACGTCACCGAGGCACTCACCCTCCCGGCGGCCGCCCCGGTCCACGCGGACCTGCGCCGCGCGCAGGCCGAGACCGCGCAGTGGACCGCCGCCGACGCGGACGCCCTCACCACCCTGGACGTGGGCGCCCTCAGGCAGCGCATCAACACGCTCCTCCTGCGCGCCAGCGAACTGGCCCGCGCGAAGGCCCCGGCCCGCAAGAAGAACCACCGCGGCGCCGACCTGATGGGCGCCCGCCTCGCGGGCGCGGACCTGCGCGGCGCCAACCTGCGCGGCGCCTACCTGATCGCCGCCGACCTCAGCGGCGCCGACCTGCGCCTCGCGGACCTCATCGGCGCCGACTTCCGCGACGCCGACCTGCGCGGGGCGGACCTGCGGGGCGCCCTCTTCCTGACCCAGCCCCAGCTGAGCGCGGCCCGGGGCGACGCGGCGACCAAGATCCCGTCGACCTTGGCCCGCCCCGCCCACTGGACCGCGTAAGCCGGCTCCGGAGCGGGTGCCTGCACCGGCACCCGCACCGGCTCACGGCCTGATGATCGCCGTCCAGCCCGACGGGCAGGTGAGCGCGGCCTCCGGCGTGTACGTGCACTGGTTCTCGAAGACGTCGCCCGTGGTCGTCAGCACCTTCACGTACACCGTGAGGCCCACGGTGGCGACCGACACCCCGCACGCGTTGCGCGGATGCCCCGGGTTCAGCTGCGTCGTGAGGTCCCTCCAGGTGTACGAGCCGAGCGGCGCCGTCGACCGTACGCCCAGGGCCGTCCTCCCCCGGTGGAGCACGGCGCTGAACTCCGTGTCGCTCGCCCCCAGGGCCGTATCGATGTCCTCGCACGGCCCGTGCGGACCGTGCGGACCGCGCTCGCCCTTGGGTCCCTGCTGCCCGTGGTCACCCTTCGGCCCCTGCGGCCCCCGGTCGCCCTTCGGCCCCTGCGGCCCCCGGTCGCCCTTGGGCCCCTGGGGACCCCGGTCGCCCTTCGGCCCGGCGCACGGGTTCGCAGGCTTGGCCGCCTTCCTGGCCTTGGCGGCCTTCGCGGCCTTGCCGGGGGCCTTGGCCGGCAAGGTCCTCGCGTCCGGCTCCGGACACCTGCTGCTGCTCCAACCGGGCGCGATCGCCGCGCCAGTCCCCTGAGTGGCAGCCATCGCCGGAACCGAGGCGCCCGCGAGCGCGATCGCCAGCGGAACTGCGAAACCACCGGCGAACCATGCCCGCCGACCGGCCAATACTGCGGAACCCATCCGTCCACTCCTCGCGTCGTCCTATCGAACGGCCTGGAGCATCCCCCGCAACCCGCCGTCGGGATGGAACGACTGACGGAATGTCGGACGAACGTCAGCGACTCGGCCCAACGACACGCCCGCACACTGCGCCGAACGGCGGCCACCCGGGCAGCCCCCCGCACGCCGAAAGGGCAATCATGTGCCCGGGCTCACCCCCCGTGATACACAGAGTGACCATATGTTCTCCCGCGTACCCGCCGTCCGTGCCCAGGTCAGAGCGCGCGGGCGGGTCAAAGGGCGGGAGATCGAGTAAAGAGAGACGTCAAGTCGACGTACGGCGGCGGTTTCATCAGCGAAGATAGTGCGTGACCCCTGCCGTCGGGCACGGGCTACCGGAACTACCCATACAGGGGCGGTGAGTTACATGATCCTGGCAGCCGAAAAGGGCGACATCACCACCATCATCGGCGGAATCGCCCCGAACTGGGGGCCGTTCGGCAGTCTCGGCAATGAAGCGAAGGTCATGATCGAGGTGGTCATGGCCGTCGCGATCCTCCTCTGCCTCGGCATCGCCATCTGGGGGGCGGCCAAGCAGCGCATCGGCGCGACCGCACTGCGCGACACCTTCAGCGCGGAGCAGGGCAAGGGCCTGATCGTCGCCGGCCTCACCGGCGTGTTCATCATCGGCTCCCTCGGCACCCTCTTCACCATCGTCTACGGAATGGCCGTCTAGCCGGGCCGCCCACCGGCTGCCGGACCTGATGACAACCAGCGCTACCGTCGTACGAGGCGGAGGGGGCGGACACGGAATGAGCAACGACGACCAGTACGGCGGCGCCGGCGGCAGCGGGTACGGCGAGGTCGGCGGCACCGGCCAGACGCGCCCCCGCCTCCCGGAGTCC
>NZ_LGDB01000252.1:0-41911 GCF_001279655.1 Streptomyces sp. WM6372
GTGCCCCGCCCCGCCCCCCTCCCTCCGATGCACTAAAGGGCAAGGCCGTGAAATTACGGTTGCGCTGCTGGTGGCAAGGGGGTTAGAACGGCGTTGTTGCCCAAGATGAGTCGTTGGGAGGTCCGCGGTCCGGTCACTCAGGCTGGCGCGGTAGCCCCCCGGGGGGAGAAACACCAGATCGATGACCATGCTCTCGCTGCCCTTCAGCACCGAACGGCTCCTTTTGCGTATGTTCACGCCGGACGACCTCGATGACTTGTACGCGTACCAGGGCCTCCCCGAAGTCGCTCGCTACCTCTACCGGGAGCCGCTCACTCGTGAACGGTGCGCGCAGAGCCTGACGAGGCGCGCGGCTGGCACGGCGTGGGCCGAGGACGGCGACGACCTCGTGGTCGCCGTCTGCCCGGTCGGCGAAGCAACGGTCGTCGGCGAGGTTGTCCTGAAGCTCACGAGCGCGCGAGCACGCCAGGTCGAGATCGGCTGGATCTTCAACCCAGCGTACGGCGGCCGGGGTTACGCGACCGAGGCCGCGCGTGCGACCGCCGCGCTGGCTTTCGCCGAGTTGGGCGTCCACCGGCTCTTCGCCCGCCTCGACGTACTCAACACCGGGTCGGTGCGCGTGTGCGAGCGCCTCGGCATGCGCCGGGAGGCGCACCTTGTCGAGAACGACCTCGACAACGAGCGCTGGGGCAGCGAGTACGTCTATGCGACGCTTGCCCGGGAGTGGAAGGCCGATCGGGCTCAATGAGAAGTTTAGGCAGTGCTGCTTGAGGGGCTTGGTCATAGGTCGGCCGTTCCACCAGGTGGTTCTGGCGGACCACCTGACGTGGAGAGCAGAGCCCCGGTAGAACGACGTTGTCTGCTCAGACGAGTCGTTCACCAGCTTCAGCATCGCCCTGCAGACCGCCCGTGACCAGGTCATACAAGCCACGGGCGTGATCGCCGGCACCGTCATCGACCTCGTCGGCGCCATCGGCCGCGCGGTCCTGGACCGGGCCATGCCCGCCCGCCGGCTCCGCCTCAGCCCCCGCGCGGTCAAGCGCCCCCTATCCCGCTACGCGTACAAGAGCCTGCGCGTCGACCGCCGCACCTACAAGGCCACCTTCAGCATCGACATCCTGTTGACAGAGCCAATCAGCCCGTAACTTCACGGCCTTGCACTAAAGGGTGTTGCACAAGGCTCAGCTTTGGGCATTTTGCCTGTACGGGTGGGGTGTTGCGGGCTGAGCCGGTGTGGGTGGAGACGTTCACGGGCTTGCGGATCGACCGGTTCGCGAGGCTGGTGAAGGTGGTGCGGGAGCGGGGCGGGAACGGACCCGGGGGCGGCCGGCCGTGGCGCCTGCCCCTGACGGACCGGGTGCTGCTGGTGGCCGTGTACTACCGCGCGAATCCGGTCGGACGGCGGACCGCGTCATCGCCGCCCGGCCCTACTTCGCCTGGCATCCTGTCAGGGGCGTCCCCGATGTCCCGTTCTGCCTTCCCGCGGCCTGCGACGTCCCGAGGTGTGCCTTGTCCGAAACCTCCGGCGCGGTCCCCCGGGCCGCGCTGACACCCGCGGACGTCGCGATCATGGTGGTCGGAATCGTCCTGGGTTTCGGCATCTTCGCGACCCCGGCGCTGGTCGCGAAGTATTCGAGCGACGAGGCCGTGTTCGTGTCGCTGTGGCTGCTGGGCGGGCTGGTGACGCTGATCGGTGCGGTCTGCTACGCCGAGCTGGGCAGCGCGCGGCCCGACGCGGGCGGCGAGTACGCCTTCCTGAACGAGGCCTACGGGCGGAAGGTCGCCCTGCTGTTCGCCTGGGCGCGCTGCGCGGTGATCCAACCGGGTGCCATCGCGGCCGCCGCCTTCGTGATGGGCGACTACGCGAACACGGCCCTGCCGCTCGGACCGTACGGTCCGGGCCTGTACGCCCTCGTCGCGATCACCGTCTTCACCCTCGTCAACCGGGTGGGCATCACACCCGGGAAGCTGACCCAGCGGTTCGTCGAGGTCGTCGTCGTCCTCGCGCTCGTCGCCATCGTCGTCTCGGCGTTCGCCACGACGGCTCCCGCACCTCGCCCGAGCACCCCTCAGGAGACGTCCGTGGCCGGTATCGGCCTCGCGATGATGTACATCCTCCTGACGTACGGCGGCTGGAACGAGGCCGCGTACCTCTCGGGCGAACTCCAGGACGCCCGGCACAACATGGCCCGCGCCCTGGTCCTCGGCGTGCTCGTCGTCATCGCCGTGACCCTCGCGATCAACCTGGCCTATCTGCACGTGTTGGGCCTCGAAGGGGTCCGTGACAGCGATGCCGTCGGCGCCGACATGATGCGCGCCGTCGCCGGCGACGCGGGGGCGACGGTCCTCAGCGTCGTCGTCATGCTCTCCACCCTGACCACGCTCAACGGGCTGATGATCACCGGGGCCCGTTCGTACTACGCGCTCGGCCGGGACGTGGCCGCGCTGCGTTCGATCGGCACCTGGAAGGAGCGCGGTTCGACCCCTGCGAACGCGCTCGTGCTGCAGGGCGCGGTCTCCGCGGCGCTGGTCGTCTTCGGAGCCGTCACGCGCGTGGGGTTCCGAGCGATGGTCGCCTACACCGCGCCGGTGTTCTGGTTCTTCATGTTCCTGGTGGCCCTGTCGCTCTACGTCTTTCGCAGGAGGGAGCCGGGCGCGGCGCCGCACTATCGGGTGCCCCTCTATCCGGTGACCCCTGCGCTCTTCGCGCTCAGTTGCCTGTGGGTGCTCTGGTCCAGCCTCTTCCACGCCGGATGGGGGGCCGTTCTCGGTGTCGTGGTGCTGCTCGTGGGTACGCCCTTGCTGTTCCTCCAGCCCACCCGGTCCTCGTGAGGCGGGAGGAGCCCACGCAGCCGTGCGGGGTATGCGGCTGGTCGGGGCCCGACGCCATGGACGAACGAGGACCGGGCACCCGGCCCGGCGAGTTCAGCCGGAGTCGGGGCGCCCACCTGCTCGACCTGATGGATCGAGGACGTCAGGACTACGGAACGAGGACGATCTTGCCCTGGACCCGGCCGGTTTCGCTGAGCTCGTGGGCCTTCGCGGCCTCGGTGAGCGGGAGGGTGTCGGCGATCGTGGGGCTCAGGCCATGGGTGTCGACGAGTTCGGCGAAGGCGGTCAGCACGGCGGGGGTGGGTTCCAGGAAGAACTCCACGAATCGTACGCCGAGTTCGGCGGCGCGGGCCGTCACCTCGGTGCGGTCCACGCCGACGCCGACGACGTCGACCAGGATGCCGCCCGGCTTGAGGGTGGGCAGGGAACGCGGGCCGTAGTCGTTGCTGATGGTGTCCAGCACCACGTCGATGCCGCGCAGGGCCGAGAAGTCCTCCACCGTGTAGTCGATCAGCTCGTCAGCGCCGAGCCCGCGCAGGTAGTCGTGCTTGGCTGCGCGGGCCGTGCCGATGACGTACGCGCCCCGGGACTTGGCGATCTGCACGGCGATGTGGCCGACGCCGCCGGCCGCGCCGTGGATCAGCACCCGCTGGCCGGGCTGTACGTCGGAGAGGGTGACCAGGGCCTGGTAGGCGGTGAAGCCGGAGATCGGCAGTGCCGCGGAGCCGACGTGGTCGAGGGTGCGCGGCTTGGGCGCGATCCGGTCTTCGGTCACCACCACGCGGTCGGCGTGGCTGCCATGCGGCGGGACGGTCCAGCCGTAGACCTCCTCGCCCACCGTGAAGCGGGTGGCGCCCTCGCCGATGGCCTCCACCATGCCGCTGAACTCGTGGCCGAGCACGAACGGCGGCGGGCCGAAGAAGTCCACCTTGCCGATACGGACCTTCCAATCCGCAGGGTTCATGCCGGTGGCCCGTACGCGCACCAGGACCTCGCCCGGGCCCGGCGAGGGAAGGGGCATCTCGGCAAGTTCCAGCACGTCGGGGCCACCGAGGGCCTGCTGTGTGATCACCCGTGTCGTCGTCATGCAGAGCATTCTGCGCCTGATGATCATGAAAGAGAAGCGACTTCGCCCCGCGGCCGCAACCGTGAACCGGTCACGGGACTCACGGGACTGCACCCGCCCGAACGTTCGGCCGCACCCAAGATCAATCGAGGGCCAACCCGTTAGGGTCCGGGATCATGACGAGGACCACGCCACCGCGCCCGCTCGACGTCGAGGCGCTCTTCCCCGGGCTCGCCGCCCACCGCGGCACGACCACGCGGCTGCACCCGCGGCCGGGCAGCCCCGACGCGTCGGTCAGCTCCGTGGGCGGGCCGATACTCTGGCCGGCGGACGAACCGTGGCCGGTGTGCACCGATCCGCACCCCCACGGGCGCGGCCGGCGCCCGGCAGACATCCACCGGGAGCGGCAGCTCCTGGCCGCCGCGTGGGCCCGGAAGCCGGACTCCGGCCCCACGGACGAGGAGCGGCGGCTGCTGGAGGAGCTCAGGCGCAGGCACCGGGTGGCGGCGGAGAGCGGGGAGAGCGGGGTGACGGATCCGCTCCCGATGATCGCTCTGGCCCAGCTGTACCGCCGGGACGTGCCCGACCTGCTCGCGGGGCCTGAGAACTGCGATCTGCTCCAGGTGTTCTGGTGCCCCTTCGACGCACACGGCGAGAACCGGACCGGCATGCTGCTGGACCTGCGCTGGCGCCGGTCGCGGGAGGTCGTCAGGGTGATGGCGCGGCCGCCCGTGCCGGAGGTCGTGGGCTTCGAGGGTTACGTACCCGAGCCGTGCGTGCTGCACCCCGAGCAGGTGGTCACGTACCCCTTCACCGGGCTGCTGCCCGAAGAGCTGTGCGCCCGGATCGAGGCCAGGGAAGAGGCCCTCGAAGAGGAGGCCGAGGAAGCGGGCGTGGAGGAATGGGACTGGCCGACCTACCAGTTCGACCTGTCCGTCCCGCCCGGCTGGCGCGCCGGGGGCTACGCGTCCTGGAACCTGACCGACGCCGCCACCTTGCACTGCCCGGCCTGCGCGGCCCCGATGGAACTGCTGCTGACCATCGCCAGCTCGGAGTGGGACGGCGGGAGCGTCAGCTGGATGCCGCTGGAGGAACGGGACCCGGCCGTCGGCGGGGGCTGCGAGCCCACCGAGGTCCAGGTGGGCCGCTGGGGCAAGCTGAACGTCTTCGCCTGCCCCGCCGACCCGGGACACCCGCACCTCACGAGCATCCAGTAGCTGCCCTACGGACCACCACGGCACGAGGGCACCCGGACGCCGGCCCCGGAGCCGGAGCGCCGGGGCGGGTGCGCCGGGGCGGGTGCGCCGGGGCAGGGGCGCCGGAGCCGGGGCGCCGGGTGTACCGGGCCACCCGGGGATCCGGCATCCGGCATCCGGCATCCGGCATCCGGCCCACCACATCACCACGTGTTCCGAGTCGACCGGCACACGGACAGATCCCCCGTGCGATGGGTGTGAGCGGGCGGCTCAGTACCGATAGGACGCCGCCACCGCGCGGTGGTCGCTGCCGTCGGCGGGCAGCACCCAGGAGTCGGTCGCGGTCAGCCGCCCCTTGCTGAGGATGTGGTCGATCCTCACTGCCGGGAAGGCGGTCGGCCAGGTGAAGCCGAATCCGGAACCGGCGGCCTCATGGGCGGACGTCATCTGCTCGGCGATCGGGGCGAAGGCGCGGTCCGCCAGACTGCCGTTCAGGTCACCCATCAGCAGCACCCGGTCCAGCGGCTCGGCCTCGATCGCGGAGCTCGTCGCGGCGATGCTGTAGCCCCGGAGCTCCGCGCCGAACCCCTTCCCGAGGGTGACCCGGACCGAGTCCAGATGCCCGACGTAGACCGCTATCTCTCCCTTCGGAGTGGTCACCACCGACCGGAACACCGTTCCGTTGCCCTCGCCGGCCGGGCCCTTCGCTATCGTGCTGCCGCCGACCGGGTACTTCGACCAGAGCCCGTCGGCGGCGATGCCGGCCACGTGGTGCGGGTACACGGCGGCCAGGCCCCGCTCGTACTCGGGCAGCACCCCCGGATCCAGCTCCTGGAGTGCAATGAGGTCGGCGCCCGAGTCGATCAGCATCTTCACCGTGCCTGCAACATCGGTGTTGGCGGCGGCCACGTTGTGCGTGACGACGGTGAGATCGCCCTTGCCGGTGCTCCGGTCGCCGAGCATCCCACCGAACATGGCCAGCCAGACGGCAGCGGCTACCAGCAGCGCGACCAGCGCGATGGCCGAACGCCGCAACAGCGCGGGCACCAGCAGCACCGGGACGATCAGGCCGAACCAGGGCAAGAAGGTCTCCAGCAGCCCAGCCAGATTGGCGGGGTTGGGCAGCAGGCTGTGCAGCGCCAGGGTGACTGCTGCGAGCACCGCCAGCCCCGCGAGAATCCGGCCACGCCGCCAGGACCCCTCCCGCCACGACTTCCGCCGTACCGGTGCCGGCACCGACTCCCGGGCCCTCACCTGCTCTGCTTCGTCGGTTTGCACCATCAATCCACCCCTACACCGGTTGACATGCTTACGGGGGGATAGATGCGGTCCCATCGACAGAGGTTGCTCATACGTGCGAACCAATCACTCAGTCATATGAGCTGGTGACCCCGTGACGGTGTGCGCTTTGACGTGGAACTCCGTGCGCGCCCGGCAACGGATACGGATCCTGTGGAGTTGTGACGGGGCGGTGCGGGACGGCCCGGCCAAGGGGACGTCGTCGAAGGCACCTCGCTCCATGCGTCGATCATCCGTTCCCTCCGGCTCAAACGGCAGGGGCTTCTGCCCTGAGGCTCTCCTCCTCCCCACCAGACGACAGCCTGTCGGCCACCAGGCTGAGCAGAGGCAGCCCTGGCCGGATTGGGGCTGGACAGTCGACATGGGTCGCCGGAGCATGACGGCGCAGGCGCGGCCTTTCGGGGAAGGGACCAGCATGGGTTTGAACGAGGGGGAAGAGCCGGGCGGACAGCGGCCGTGGCAGCGGTCGCGCGCGAGCGGCAACCCGGGAGCGGCTGGGTCTGGAGGACCCCGTGGGCCGGGGGGACTCGGCCACGAGCCGATCCCCTCAGGGGCGCAGATGCCCCAGCCGGTAAAGAGCCTCCGCGTGCTGATGATGGTTCTGGGCGGAATGCAGGCCGTCCTCGGACTCGCTCTGCTGACCAACAGCGTGGCCATCGCCACCGCCATCTGGGGCGAGGCCGACGCCTCGACCCCGTGCTGTACCACGCCGGGCGAGGCTCACTCCGGGATCATCGTATGCGCCGGATTGCTCGTACTTGCGGTTGCTGCATGGGGCGTTACCACCGCCTTGAAGTTCCCCACGCGCCACCTCAATCTGCGTGTGTCCGCCTTCGCCTACGGTTGGACGGCGCTACCCTTCACGCTGGCATTCTTCAAGGTGGCACCCGTTCTTGGACTGGTCTGGCTCGTGCCGGCCATCCTGGCAATCGTCCGCCCCAACCAGCCGGAAAGCCGTGCTTGGTTCGATCATCAGCCAACCTGAGGTGGGAACGCACCTCGGGAAGCTGAGTCCCTGCCACACGGCCCAACCTCTTCCTCCTGATCGCACTCCGCGTCCTGGCGGTCCTGCGCGACCTGCCGTGCAGGACACGGCTGCTGTGGTGGGCGGGGCCGGACCGAACCGCACGTACGGCCCGGTCCCCCGCCGGCCACGGCTTCGGCTTCCTGGCCCCGACGCCGCTCTCCCCCCGGCACGCCCGCACCACCTGCACCACCCGCACCCAGTGGCCGGAGTGCCTCCTCACGCGGCCTGCCGGGTAGAGGGTTCACGGGGACACCCGCTTCACCGTGGGGTGTCGGGCCCGATGATGTGGCCGTCGCGCAGTTCCACGACCCGGTCGGCCAGTTCGATCAGGTTGGGGTCGTGGGTGGCGACGAGGATGGTGACCGACTCGCTGCGCACCACCGCGCACAGCAGTTCCATGACCGACCGGCCCGTCTCCGAGTCGAGCTGGCCCGTGGGTTCGTCCGCGATGATCAGGTCGGGGTCGTTGGCCAGCGCGCGGGCCACCGCGACGCGCTGCTGCTGGCCGCCGGAGAGTTCACCGGGCCGCTGCTCCGCGTGGTCCGCGAGGCCGACCAGGCCGAGCAGGGTGCGGGCGCGCTCCTCGCGCTCCTTGGCGGGGACGCGGCGCAGTCGCATCGGTACGCCCACGTTCTCGGCGGCGGTGAGGGCGGGTATCAGGCCGAAGGACTGGAAGACGAAGCCGATGCGGTCGCGGCGCAGCGCGAGCAGGCCCGGCTCGTCGAGGGTCGCCAGGTCGGTGCCGTCGAGGGTGATCCGGCCGCCGGTCGGGGTGTCGAGTCCGCCGACGAGGTTCAGCAGGGTGGTCTTGCCGGAGCCCGACCGGCCCCTGAGGACGGTGAGTTCGGCGCGGCGGACCTCGAAGGACACGCCGCGCAGGGCGTGGACGGCCCGCGGTCCGCTGCCGAAGCTGTGGTGCACGTCGTCCACCACGACGATCGGCGTGCCGCCGCCCTCCCGCGCCGCGGCCACCGCGGCCGGTTCCTGATGGTCACTCATCACGCGCATTCCCCCGTCGAGTTGTCCACGCGGAGCGTCCGGCACCGCGTCGTGCGGCGCGTCGCGCCGCTCCACCTTCTGATCGCATTTGCGCATCTGTCACACCATTCACGCAAGCACCTTCCCTCTTTCGCCCGAATCTGACAGCATCGTCCGCTATCCGGTACCAGGAGTCCGGACGGGGGAGGAACTGAACACGTGCTCGGCTTCGTCGTGCGCCGACTGCGCGGGCGATGGCCGCTCGCCGTTGCCGTACTGCTCACCGTACTGATCACCGCGACGGCCCTGACCGCGCTGACGGCGTTCACCCGCGGCGTGGGTGAGGAGGGCCTCCGGCGGGCCCTGACCGGCCCGGAGAGACCCCGGACCGCGGTCGTGATCACCAGTAGCCACCCAACGGCCGTGCGCACCAAGGACGATGAGTCCGTCCGGGCCTACGCGGACGAGGTGTTCGGCCGACTGCCGGTGACCGTGGAGAACATGGCGCGCAGCCGCTCGTACGGGCTGCCCGGACCGGCCGCCTCCGGGAGCGATGCCGACCTGACACTGCTGGCCTCCCTCGGCAGGGACCACGTACAGCTGCTCGCCGGGCAGTGGCCGCAGCCCGCCGAGGCCGCAACGGGCTCCGCGGGAGCGGCACTTCAGACCGCCGTACCCCGCGCGGCGCTGGCCCGGCTCGGTCTGACCGAGTCCGCGCTGCCCGCACCGGTCCGGCTGGACGACCGCTTCGGCGGCCCGCCCCTGAACGTGCTGGTCACCGGCGTCTACCGGGCCTCCGATCCGGACTCGGCCTACTGGCGGCTCGACCCGCTCGGCGGCCGCGAGATCCAGGCCACCACCTTCACCACCTACGGCCCGCTCCTGGTGGACGACGCCGCCTTCACCACGGGCGGCCTCCCGCAGAACTACCGCGGCACGCTCCTGACCCCCGACCTGCGCACCATCCGCGCGACGGAGGCCGCCGCCGTCCGGACCGCGGCGAAACCCGCGGCCGTCTCCCTCGAACGCGCCTCCTCGCTCCAGGCCGCCACCGAACTTCCCGAACTGCTGGCCCAGTTGGACTCGGGACTGCTCGTCGCCCGGTCCACCCTGCTGCTCGGCGCACTGCAGCTCGCCGTCCTCTCGGCGGCCGCACTGCTGCTCGTCTCCCACATCCTGATGGTCCGTCAAGAACCGGAGCGCGTCCTGCTCACCGCCCGCGGCGCCTCCCGCCGACGGCTCGGAGCGCTCAGCGCGGCCGAATCACTGCTGCTCGCCCTGCCCGCCGCCGTCCTGGCACCGCTGCTCACCCCGCCCCTGCTGCGGCTGTTCGGCGGGTTCGGGCCGCTCGGCCGGCTCCATCTGGAGATCCCGGGCACCTGGCTGGTCTGGCCCGTGGCGGCCGGCTGCGCCCTGGCCTGCGTCCTGCTGACCACACTGCCCGCCGCCCTGCGCGGCGCCTCGGCCGCCGTACTGCGCCGGGTCGGCAGCCGGCAGGCGCTGGCCACCGGCGCCGCGCGCTCCGGCCTGGACCTCGCCCTGGTGGCCCTCGCCGTCCTCGGCTACCAGCAGCTGTCTCAGTACGGCGGTACGGAAGGCACCACGCCGGACGGGCCCGCGGACGGCGGGCTCGGCGTGGACCCCGTGCTCGTCGCCGCCCCGGCCCTCGCCCTGTGCGCGGGCACGCTACTGGTCCTGCGGCTGCTGCCCTTCGCGGCGCGTGCCGGGGGACGGCTGGCGGCCCGCGGCCGGAGCCTGGCCCCGGCGCTCTTCGGCTGGCAGCTCGCCCGCCGCCCCGGGCGGGCCACCGGACCCGTACTGCTGCTCGTCCTCGCCGTCTCCAGCGGGATCCTGGCCCTCGGCCAGCACACCGCCTGGTCGGATTCCCAGCGCGACCAGGCCGACTTCGCGACCGCGGGCGGCCTGCGGATCTCCGGCAGCAGCATGGCCGCGATGGGCCAGGCCGGACGCTACGGGGCCCTGCCGGGCGCGGAGCGGCTGATCCCGGTGGTCCGCCGGCAACAGCAGCTCCCGGGCGGTGGAGTGGGTGAGATCCTCGCGCTGGACGCGGCGGAGGCCGCCGGGCGGGTGCCGCTGCGCGCCGACCTGCGGGACGGCCGGGAGATGCGGGAGCTGTTCGCCCCGCTCGCCGCGGCCGACCGCAACCCCCGGCCGGGGACGGCCCCCTCCGCGTCAGCTGCCTCCGGGACCGCCGCCGGGACGGCGACCGCCCCCGGGATCACGCTGCCCGGATCGCCCCGCCGCATCGACCTCGACGTGACCGTGCGGACGTCCGGCACGAGCTGGGCCACCGTGAGCCTGCTGCTGCGCGACCGCTTCGGGGCCGTCCACGCGACATCACCGGCCACCCTGCCCGCGAACGGCGAAGCCACCCTGCCGTTCGCCCTGGACGCGCTGACCGGCGCCCCGATCGGCTCGGCCGCCACCCCGCTGAGCCTCGCCGGGGTGCGCCTCTCGTACGCCGGGGAGGACGGCCCCGCCGGGGAAGGCAACGAACTGACCGTACGCAGGATCGCGGTCTCCGACACCACGAGCGGCGGCGCCGTACCCGTCACCACGACGAGCACGGATCCGCAGTCAGGCGCGCCCGCCTGGCGGTCGGCGCCCCCGCAGGGCGGCCCCCGCAACCTCACGGCCCCCGCCCTCGCCCCCGTCCCGGCCGGCTCCGCGGACGTGCTGCGCCTGCGCTTCTGGGGCGGCTTCGGCACCGAGAAGGGCGTTCGGGCCGTCCTGTTCCCGGCCCCCGCCGCGCCGCCCGCCGTCGCCGTCCCCGCCGTCGCCACCACCGGGTACCTGCGCGCCATCGGCGCGTCCGTGGGCAAGACCGTCAACGTCACGATGAGCGGCGCGACCGTCCCGGTGCGGATCACCGCCGCGGTGGACTGCCTGCCCGTGGCCGGCCGGACGGCGCTCGCCGTCGACCTGCGCACCCTCGGCCGCTACCTCCTGGAGAGCGCCGGTCAACAGCCGGACCCGCCCGGCGAATGGTGGCTGCCCGCCGCCTCCGCCACCGACCCGGCACCGGGCCGCGCGGCGGCCGCACTGCGCGCCGGCGCCCGCACCGAGCGCGTCCAATTGCGCGAGGAAATCACCGCGGGGCTGCTGGACGACCCGCTCAGCGCCGGCCCGCAGAGCGCGCTGGCCGCCCTCGCGGCCGCCTGCGCGGTCCTCGCGGCCATCGGCTTCGCCACCTCCACCGCCGCCGAACGGCGCGTACGCGGACGGGAGTTCTCGATCCTGCTCGCCCTCGGCGCACCCCGCCGTTCGCTGGCCCGGGCGGCCTTCGCCGAGGGCGGCGTACTGATCGCCCTGGGCACCGCGGCCGGGACCGCGCTGGGTGTCGGCCTCGTCCACCTGATGGCGCCCCTGGTCGTGCTGACACCCGCCGCACGGCGGCCCTTCCCGCCGGTACGCGTCGACATGCCGTTCTGGCAGACCCTGCTGACGGCCGCCGCCATCGCGGCCGTTCCCCTGCTGTCGGCCGCCCTCGGCGGCCCCCGCGGCCGCGACATCGCCGCCCGGCTGCGCCCCGTGGAGGAGATGTGACCACCCCCCGGCCCTCCACCCCTTCGCCGGGGTCCGCACCCCGGCCCGCGCCGTGGATCAGGACCCGGCTGCGCGCGGCCCCGCTGGGCACCCTGCTGGGCGCCGCGCTGGCCTTCGTGGCCGTCCTGCTGGCCGCGGCGCTCCCCCGGGCCCAGGACCGCGGCGCCGACCAGGCCCTGCGGGCGTTCCTGCACCGCAGCGGCCCGATCGGCACCAGCCTGCTGGCCACCGCTCCGCCGCTCGACGCGGGGCAGGGCCCCGAGGCACTGGACACGACGCTGAAGGGCCTGCTCGCCCGTACCGGCGGTGACTTCGACATCGTCCGCGACGAGGTGGTGTACGGCAGCCGGACCGTCAAACGCCAGCCGCTGGTCGAGCCGGAACTCACCAGCCCGTCCGGCATCCCGCCCGGCATGTCCCTGCTGTACGTCCGGCAGGCCGAGACGCACGTGAAACTGGTCGCGGGACACTGGCCGGCCGACACAGCCGCGCCGTCCTCCGATGCCGCCTCCGGCGCCGCGCCACCGATGCAGATCGCCCTCTCGCGGAGCGCCGCCGAGACCATCGGCGCCCGCCTCGGCTCGGTCCTCAAGACCTCCACCGTGACCGGCGGCGCACCCTCGGCCGAGGTCGTCGGCCTCTACACGGCCATCGACGAGACCGAGGACTTCTGGGCCGAGCTGGGGTGCTTCAACCGCGCCTGCGAGCACTACACCGGGGACAAGCTCTCCTGGGACGCCGATGCCTTCGTCGGGGCCGGGAGCCTCGGCCGGCTCGACACCTGGGGCCGCACCGCCGAGGACTTCTGGCGGCTCCCCGTGGACGTCGACCGCCTGCGGGCCGACCGCCTCGACGCCACGAGCGCGCACATCGCCTCGTACATCGCCGGTCCCATCGCCGCCGCACTGCCCGGGGAGACCCGTCGCGAGCTGCTGCGGTCCTCCTCCCGGCTGCCCGAGCTGTTCGAGGAGGCCCGCGCCCGCAGGCAGGCCGCGGCGCCGCTCGCCGCGATCGGACCGCTCGGGGTCGCCGGAGTCGCGTTCGTCGTCCTGTGCCTGGCCGGCGCGCTCACCGCGGACCGGCGGGAAGCCGAACTGAGGCTCCTCCTGGCACGCGGCGGCTCGCGCTCCGGCATCGTCGGCCGGCTCCTCGGCGAGGGCGCCGTCACGGTGCTCCCGGCGGCCGCCGTCGCCACCTCGCTCGCCGTCCTCCTGCTGCCCACGCCCCGGCTGGCGCCCTCGCTGCTGGCCGCCGCGGCCGTCGCGCTGCTCACGCTGCTGGCCTTCCCCGTACGGGCGGCCGTACTGCTGACCCCGCCGCGCCCCGCCGCACGGTGGCGCAGGCCGGTGGCCGAGCTCCTCGTCCTCATCGCCACCGGTGCGGCCGTACTGGAGGTCCGCCGCCGCGGGGTCGCCCCGGCCGGCGCCGACCTCGACCCCCTGCTGGTCGCGGCTCCGCTGCTGCTCGCCCTGTGCGGGGCGCTGCTGCTGGCCCGGCTCCAGCCGGTGGTGACGGGATGGCTCGCCCGGGCGGCCGCACGCCGCTCCGGACTGGTCGGCTTCCTCGGACTGGCGCGGGCCGCACGGGGCGCGGGGGCGCCCGTCCGCGGCCGGACCGGCCCCTCCGTCCTGCCGCTGATCGCGCTGCTCCTCGCCATCACCAGCGGCGGCTTCGGGGCCGCCGTCCTGGAGTCGGCGGACTCGGCCCGGCTGGGCGTCGCCCGGCTGACGGTCGGGGGTGACGCGTCGATCGCCGCGTACGGGAGGTCGCCGCTCCCCGACGGGCTCGTCAAGGCCGCGGGCGAGCTGCCCGGCGTACGGACGTCCGTGCCGCTGTGGATCGACCACGACTCCTCCGTCCTCGGCACCGCCCAGGGGCCCACCCAGGTCACCGTGATCGTCGCCGAGCCGGCGGCGTACGCGGAGCTCTCCCGGGCCCTCGGCTGCGGCTCCTTCGACCCCGCCCTGCTGGCCGCGGGCGGCGCGGATTCCGCCGGGGCCCCGGTGCCCGCGCTGTTCAGCTCCGGCCTTGCCCGGCAGGCCGCCCCGGGCACGTACACGCTGCGGCCCGGCAGTGGTGGAGAGCTGCGGACACGGGTCGCCGGCGTGATCGACTGCACCCCGGCCCGGCCGGCCCGGAACGCCGCGACCGTCGTCCTTCCCGCGGGTCCCGCGACGGTGGCCCTCGTCCGCGGCGCCGACCACGCGAACCGGTGGTTCGCCCTCGGCTCCCCCGACGGGAAGCGGCTGCGCGCACTGCTCAGCTCCGCGCTGCCGAAGCCTTCGGCCCCGGCCCCGGCCGAGGGCTCGGTGCCCCGGGCGCCGTCGACCGAGGAGTTGTACCCCGTACGCACCAGCGCCGAGGCCCTCGCCGAGCTGAGCGCCGATCCACTGCAGCGGTCGGCGCAGCGGCTCTTCTGGGCCTCCGTGGCCGGAGCGGCCGGCTTCGCCCTGCTGGCCGTACTGCTGACGCTGATGCGGACCGTCCCCGAACGTGCGGCGCTGCTGGCCCGGCTGCGCACCATGGGGCTGCGCCGCCGGCAGGGCGTGGCGCTGATCCTCGCCGAAGCCCTGCCGCAGACCCTGGCCGCGGCGGCGGGCGGCGCCCTGGTGGCGGCGGCCGCAGTGGCCCTGCTGGGACCGGCGATGGACCTGTCCACGCTGGTCGGAGCGAGCGTGCCGACCGGCGTACGGCTCACAGCGGGGCCCGTACTGACCCAGGCCCTGGGCCTGGCCGCCCTGGTCGCCGCGGCGGTGCTCGTCGAGGCGGCGACCTCCGGGCGCCGGCAGATCACCACCGAGTTGAGAGCGGGAGACCAGAGTTGAACAGCGACCAGCCGACGTACGAGGAGCTGCGCCACCGGGCGACGGCCGCGGCCGAGCCCCGCACCCCGACGGCGGACGCCGCCATCGCCGTCGACCGCCTGGTCCGGATCTTCAGTACGGACGGCATCGAGGTACAGGCCCTGCAGGGGCTGGAACTGACGGTCGCCCAGGGCGATCTGGTGGCCCTCGTCGGCGCCTCGGGCAGCGGCAAGTCCACCCTCCTGAACATCCTGGCGGGCCTGGACGTCCCGACGGCGGGCAGCGCGACGGTCGCCGGCTACGACCTGCTGGAGCTGACGGCGCGGGACCGGCTGCGCTACCGGCGCGAGGCGGTCGGGTTCGTCTTCCAGCAGACGGCCCGCAACCTGCTGCCCTTCCTGACGGCCGCCCAGAACGTCGCCCTGCCCATGCAGTTGAAGGGCGGCTCCTCCCGGCGCGGCGCGGCCGCACGCCACTCCGCCCGGGTCGCGGAGGTCCTGGACGCCCTCGGGATCGGCGACCTGGCGCACCGGCGCCCGGCCGAGCTCTCCGGCGGCCAGCAGCAGCGCGTCGCCATCGCCGTGGCGATGGCGAACGACCCCTCGGTGCTCCTGGCCGACGAACCGACGGGCGAACTGGACTCGGAGACGGCCGCGGCGGTCTTCGAGACCTTCCGCACCGTGAACAAGGAGCTCGGCGTGACGGTGGTCATCGTGACGCACGACCCGATGGTGGCGGGCGAGGTCCGTCGCACCGTGGCCATCCGCGACGGCCGCACCAGCAGCGAGGTCCTGCGCCGCACGGTCACCGACGAGCACGGCGAGGAATCCGTCAGCGAACGCGAGTACGTGGTCCTCGACCGCTTCGGCCGCGTCCAGCTCCCCCCGAAGTTCCTGGAGGCCCTGTCCATGGAACACCGCGTGGCGGTGGACCTGGCCCCCGACCACATAGAACTCCGCCCGGACCACCCTGAGAGGTCCTGACGAAGGCGCTGGACGTGTCGGGGGGCTAGGTACGCACGGGAAAGGGGGGATATCCCCCGGTCGAACCCGGAGGAAGCCCCCAGCGCGTCCCACTCCTACCTCAGGCCATGATCGTTTCACCGCCCAGGGGAACACGAACGAGCCGAGGAGTTCAGCATGACCGCGCACCACCAAAAGATCGGCCGACGGAGGATGCTCGCCGCGACGGCCGGACTCGCGGCCACGGCCCTGCTGGCCCCCACGGCCTCCGCCACCACCGCACCCACCCCGCCCGCCACCCCGCCCCCCACCCCGGCGGCGAAAGGCGGGCAGGCCGAGGCGCTCCGCGCGCTGGAGCGCGCCGCCCACCCCCTGCGCTCGACCGAACCCGGCGGCAGCACCACGGACCTGCGCGCGCTGGACGCCATGATCGGCGACGCCAAGGTGGTCGGGCTGGGCGAAGCCACCCACGGCTCGCACGAGTTCTTCGCCATGAAGCAACGCGTCTTCAGTCGCCTCGTCGAGGAGAAGGGCTTCACCACCTTCTGCTTGGAGATGAGCTGGACGGCCGGCCTGCGGATCGACGAGTACCTCCAGGGCGGTCCCGGCGACGCCCGGCGGATCGCCATGGAGACCCTGGCCGGATCGCCCTGGGAACGCGAGGAGTTCGTCAGCCTCATCGCCTGGATGCGGCGCTACAACGACCGCCACCCCGGCCGCAAGGTCCACTTCATGGGCAACGACATCGGAGCGCCCAAGCTCGGCGACGCCGTCTTCGACCGGGTCCTCTCGTACGTCCGCACGAGCCACCCCCAGAACGTCGCACTCCTTGAGGAGCTGTACGCGGGCCTGCGCCCCCTCGACGACGTCTTCGCCTACCTGCGCAAGCCCGTCGCCGAGCGTCGCCTCAACGCCGCCACCGCCCAGAAGGCGTTCGACCTGGTCACCGCGCACAAAGGGGCCGGCGGCGACGCCTACGAATGGGCCGAGCAGCACGCCCGCAGCATCGCCCAGACCTTCGAGTTCGCCTCGCTCGACCTGTCCGACCCCACGTCGGTGTCCGCCGCGGAGCACCTCCGCGACCGGGTCATGGCCGACAACACCGCCTGGTGGCACCGCCGGACCGGCGACAAGATGCTGCTCTCGGCGCACAACGGCCACGTGGGCTACCTGGCCACCGACCCGGTGATGTACCCCACGACCCAGGGCGCCTTCCTGCGCGAGGCCCTCGGCCGGGACTACGCCGCCATCGGTTTCACCTTCGGCCGCGGCTCGTTCCTCACCGCGACCACCCTCGGCAGCCCTTGGAACAAGGTCACCGTCCCCGCAGCCACCCCCGACATGCAGGAGTACACCCTGGACCGGGTGCACCACCGCGACTACTACCTCGACCTGCGCGCCCTGCCCGCCGCGGGCCGCACCTGGCTGAACACCCCCCGCCCCACGTACGAGGCCGGCTCGTCCTTCAAGAAGGACCCGCTCCCCACCCTCGCCATCACCCGGGCCTACGACATCCTCATCCACCTCAACCAGATCCACGCAGCGATGAACATCGCCCCATGACCGGTTGATGCCGGCCGAGCGGCCATGCTCCAAGCCTCATCGCGCTGACGTCCACGCTGGTCGTGCGCCGGGTGTGTCAGCGGGGCGCCGGCCGTCTACTGCTGCGGGGCACTCACCAGCGCTTCCGGTATATAGGCGGACCGGGTGCCCAACTGCCAGCCGTGCGCGAGACAGGCGAGGGCGGCCAGCGTGACGGCCCCCACAGGAAGCAGGCTCCGGGCGGCCGGGTCGGCGCCGACGCTCTCGCGATGCGCCACGAGTCGTTCCTGAAGGGCCCGCTCGAACGCGGCCTGGTCGTCGTCGAGCAGGACGCGCAACAGCCGCTGGTCCGGCGTCAGCGTCCCGGCCGTATCGAGCTGCTCGGCCGTACGCGCCCGCTCGGCGGTGTCCGGCTTGCCCAGCGGCACCGGGCCGGGGAGCGCGCCGGGATACGGCCCCTGAACGACGGTCAGGTAGCCGCACAACGCGTCCATCTCTGCGAGGTCGGCCGGGTCGGACACCGACTCCCGCTCCGAGTACGGAACGCCGTCACGGATGGCGGGCGCATAGTCCTCGCGCAGCAGAGGGCCGATCACCAGTTTCCGCTCCCATATCAGTCCACTGATCACGGACCACGCGAACGCTTCCGTCCACGTCCGCGCCGAGGTCATCGGGTTTGTCGGCTCCCAGCTCTCCTCGTAGTGGAGCTCCTCGCTGCTGAGCGTCTTCGCCACGAGCGTGAGGGGTACCGAAAAGTCACCGTCGGGGAAACACGCGAGACTCAGCACGCCCATGGCACATTCCGCGGCTGTGATCAGTGCGGCGCGCGAGTCGGGTGTACGCAGGGCGGGATCGGGCACGGTGCGCGCGGCGACGTGGTCGGCCAGTTCCTCGCCGAGTTCCCTGAGCCCTCGCCGTAGCGGCTTGTCGCCGTAGCGCATGTTGTGCCACAAGCTGAAGGCCCGACCCCACATGTCCGCAAGGGCCGGTTCGATCCGCTGTTCTGAGACCGCGTGACGTGATACTTCCTTGATCGTCATGCCCGCCATCATGGCAGCGGCCACCGACAGCGCGGTCCCCCGCACCTCCCAGGCACGTATTGCGCCGGTCGGACAAAGACTCTCCACTCGGCTACCGCGTGGGAAAGCGCCTCATGCAGTCAAGGAGTCAAGGAGTCCGGGAGGGACACCGGTCCGAAGGCTTCAAAAGATTCATGATCACAGGGATGCGTCGGGCGTGAAGGCGTACGTCCGAAGGGGATCCAGGTGTAGCTCGTGCGGGCCCATGCGGTCGGCCGCAGGAGTTGCCACGCCAGCCCCGCACATGCACATGGCGGGCGGCATGAGACGAGCCCGGGTCATAGGCGCGGACACCGCCTGGGTGTCCGGTGCCGGTCCCGGTCACACACGGAGGCGTCCGGGATGCCCTGAAGTCCCGCAGGTCCGGGGTGAGTTCGGCACCGCACTTCGCGCAGTGGAAGACCGTCATACCTACCGTTGCATCCCAACGACAGCGTCAGTCGCGCCGCGTTCCTCTGCTCAGGCTGCCTGTCCAGCACAAACGGCGGGGAAGGCCATGGATTCGTCGACGGGAACTCGGGCCTGACGGCAGTGGTGGAGCCGGCCGGGCAACCGGTTGAACAAGTGCCGGAGCGCCTGCACGTGCCAGTCCGTCCCCTCCTACCCGACGGCGCCGGTAGTAGTGGGCGTCCGCGCCGCTGGAACCGCTGCAGCACTGCGAAACGGGCGGGTCCCGGCTGGTGCAGGCGTTGCGGGCCAACGGCGCAGGCTGTGGGCAGTGCGCAATGTGGAACCTCCCGCTCCGCCTGATGGGGTTCAAGCGCGAGACTCCACTCCGCGGTTCCCGAGCTGCCAGCGTGAAGAAGCGGGCTCTGCAGGCATGATCTGTCCAGCTGCACCCGGCGTACGCGCAGGACGGCTCGCCGCGAGCTCTCAGAAGTCAGGCGCGAGGAGCGTCAGGCGCAGAATCGCGGCCAGGACCAGGGCCGCCGGAACGGCGATCCACCACCTGCGCAGCCACTCGGCCTTCATGAACACCCATGACAGCAGTGCCGTCACGACGGCCAGGACCAGAGCCAGGCCTGCTGCGAAGTTGGAGTGGGCGATGGCCTCGCTGTCCCAGGGGCCTGCCGGTTCGACTGCGTACGCGAGCAGTTCGAGGTAAGCCGTCACCAAGTTGCCCATGGTGAGGACGAGGGAGCACACGACCGTGCCTGTCCGACTCGCAGCGGGGCTGGGACGCTGCTCGGTCTGCTTCTTCGTCTGGTTCTTCGTCTGGTTCTTCGTCTCGATCTTCGTCTCGTTCATCGCAACGCTCTCCCGCGTCGTCCAGGCTGGCGATGTTCCTCGCGGGGTCCTTCACCGCGTCCACCACCTGGCGCTGTGGTTCCGTGAGGCGGTGCGGGTCGTAACTTTACGTCCTTGGTGATCCGGCGGGTCATGAGGGTGATGGCCGCCCCGGTGATGAGGGGGGTTTCGGAGTGCTGGACGAGTCGTTCGTAGTCGTGTGCGTGTCTGCGGGCCTCGCGGCCGCCTCCCGCTGCTCGTCATGGCCGCTCCCGTCAACCTCCACGACGGCTACCCGCGGCTCGACCACGCCCAACTCGCCGCCCTCGCACACCTCGGAGCGCGGTGGGCGCAGTGGCGGGCTGGCCTGCGATGATGACGGTATGCCAGATCCAGGGACCACTGCCGTCGTCATTGTCTTGCCCGATGCCGCCCCGCTCCTCGATGCGGCGTGGCGTATCGACCCGGCTCTGGTGCGTCGTGGGATGCCGGCGCACGTCTCGCTCCTCTACCCGTTCGTGCCGGAATCGGAGCTGACAGGTCAGGACGAGAAGGTCGTGCGTTCCCTGGCGGCGAGTTTTCCGGCAGTTGATCTGCTCTTGGAGGAGCTCGTGACGGCGTCCGGCTTCGTCGGCGTCACCGTTCCGGAACTCCAACCGATCGTTGATGCGTTCCGCGCTCACTGGCCCGGGTTGCGCCCGTACAACGGCCGCTTCGGGACTCGGCCCGCTGCCCATGTCACGGTCGCCATGGGTGCGGACGACGCGACAGTTGCCGCCGATGTCCGCGCTGTGGTCGGCAGTCTGCTGCCGCTACGCACCCATGCGGCGGCGGTCCAGCTGGTGGTGCTGACGGAGGAAGGCTGGCAGTCGCGGTTCGCCGCACCGCTCGGCGTCCCGTACGGGCCGTGAACACCACCCCCCAGTTCCTCGCCCTGACCGCGACCACGGCCCGAGGCCGGCACCCCACCCCTGGCCACTCAGGGGTGTTCGCTCCGATTACTTCCAGATCACCGTCGAGGTGGGGCAGGTTCCGCATCAGGTCGGCGATGGTCTCGTTGGCCAAGGGACATTGCCATCGCACACCGGGCAGCGCGCTCGATCCGAGGTGTCCGTATCTCGGTTCGAGAGGCCGGGGATGTCAGGCGAACGCCTTGCCCGAAGTCCTCAGTAGCAGGACGCGGCGGAGCAGGCGTAGCGCCCGGGGGTGGTGCCCACGATTCGCTTGAAGTGCCGGGTGAAGTGGGACTGGTCGTGGAATCCCGCCTCCACCGCCACCTCGGCGGCCGGGCGGCCATCGAGGAGCAGTCGGCGAGCCAGGGCTACTCGGCGCGAGATGAGGTACTGGTGCGGGGCGATGCCAAAGGCGGCGCTGAACGAGCGAACAAGATGGGCGGGGTGGGCCTGAACCAGACCGGCCGCTTCCGGCAGGGAGATGCCCGCGACCACCCGCTCGTCGAGAAGTTCGCGCAGGCTGCTCGCGATGCCCTGGCGGGTGCCGGCGCCGAGCGATGCCGTGTGGTCACCCGGAAGTTCGAGTCGCGGCTGGAGCAGTACGCGCAGCCGCTCGCCGATCAGGGCCAGCCGGCTCTCCGCCTCGAATTCGTCACCAGGAGAGGTCAGGGCCCTGTGGAGCTGCCCGACGCGCCGGCGCAGGACCGAGTCAGCGAGGTCCGGACCGTCTACGGCGGCGCCGACGAAGCGCTCGTCCAGCACCGTCGTGTCGAAGTAGACGACGCGCTTGCGGAACCCGTGTGAGGTGGCGGCGGAGCCGTTGTGCGGAACCTGGGGCGGGAGCAGGCTCACGGTACCGCCTGGGGTGCCGCGCCGATGGCGGTCCAGGTCGTAGCGGACGGCGCCGTCATCGACGATCAGCAGGGTCCACTCGTCGTGGACGTGCATGGGGTACGCGTGCGCGGTGAAACGGGCGTGGAAGACCTCGACGACACCCGCGACCCGCGGGCGCCAGGCCGAGACTTCCTGCTGGGGCTGCACGCAAAGAACGTACAAGACCGCGCGAGGCCGAGCCCGGCAGTCTCAGTCCATGAGCAACGAGACGAAGAACGAGAACGACGAGCGGGTCGAAGCGGGAGGCGCGGACGTGCCCGTGCGCTTCGACACCAAGATCGCGGTGCTGCTGCGCGACGACCTGGAGACGTGGCAGCGGCTGAATGTCACCGCGTTCCTCGTCAGCGGGCTCGGAACGGTCCTCCCCGAGGTGGTCGGCGAGCCGTACCAGGACGCCGATGGCACCCCCTACCTGCCCATGTTCCGTCAGCCCGTTCTGGTCTTCGAGGGCGGGAAGGAAGCGGTGACGGCGGCGCACGAGCGCGCGGTGCGGCGCGGACTGCCGACCGCGGTGTTCACCTCGGACCTGTTCGGCACGGGTCACGACCGCGCGAACCGGGCAGCGGTGGCGGCGGTGGGCAAGGACCAGCTCGACCTGGTCGGGATCGCCGTCCACGGGCCGCGCAACTCCGTGGACAAGGTCCTCAAGGGCACCCGCATGCACAGGTGAGCGGCGCCCTGGCCCATGAACGTCCCTCACCGCCTTGGCCATGCGCGACGCCGAGGCTGCGGTGAATCGGAGTGCTCTCCCGCCGGCCCGCCCCGATGGCTACACCCGGGGCGTGGTCACCACCCGGCTGCGGCGCGGCCTGCCCGCACTCGCCCCCTGCCCCTCCGCACCACCACCGTCTCCACGGCTGCCGCCGACCCGGCCGTGGCGGCAGTGGAGTTACCCGTGGCGTCCCTGGGCCACGCGTAGTCCAGAGCGACCGGCCCGCCAGCGGCGCGCGGCCGCCTTCGGCCGGGCCAGAGGGAGCGGACGGCCAACTGCTGGCCGAACGACGACGTCATCCTCTACGCGCAACGCCGCCGTGCCTGGCACCAACTTCGCGGCCTGCGCCGCTGCGCCAGCACCGGTCCCGCCGGGTTGTTCCGGTCTCATCTTGCCCCACCGAACGGCGGGTGGCGGGGGTCGTGGTGGGCCACCGCGTGAGAGTGACGCCGGATGGAGTTGTCGAGGCAGGAGCCGTTCCTGCGGATCCGCCGTGGCTCCTGGCAGGAGGGGCTGTGGATGCGGGCGTTGGCCCGCACGTACGCCGTTCATCGTCGGCTGGTACGCGAGGCTCTGCTGATCACGACATCACACAGGCCTAGGGAGTGTCGTCAAAGTAGCGTCGGCCGCCCGAAGGGCGGGGCTGGCGAGGTCTGGTGCGTGCGATCGCAAGGCGGAGGAGGGAATCGACGCGGTGGGGGCACCTCCCAGCGGTAGCTGGGGGACGTCGGTGACCGACGACAACGCGGGGCAGCCGCTCGCCGTCGCCGGGGCGGACTTCACGGTCGAGGGCGGCGAAGGGGTCATGCGTCAGCTGCTCGCCGAACACTCGGATCTGGACGGGGTGTTCGCGGCCAACGACCTGATGGCCTGCCTGGTGCTGCGCGAGCACGGCAGGCGGATCCCGGAGGACGTGGCCGTCGTCGGCTTCGACGACTCCAGTACCGCCCTTTCCTGCCGGCCGCGGCTGACGACCGTACGCCGGCCGGTGAAAAACATGGCGGCGGAGATGGTCCGGATGCTGCTCGACGCCGTGGCGGCTCCCATGGCGGTCGGGACCGCGGTGGAAGCCGCCACGCCGGTGCTGTTCGAGCCGCGGCTGGTCATCCGGGATTCGGCCTGACCTGACGGCAGCCGATACCGGAAGTGGACGATCCTAGCCGTAGAAGTGCGGCAGGAAGCGCTGGCTGGGGGTGCCGTCAGCGCACGTCCACAGGGAGATGACCCTGGGTTTGGCGCCCGTGGTGTTCACGCACAAGTCGGTGTTCTTCTGCTTGATCAGCCAGGTCCCCGGCTCCTCGCCCCAGTAGTAGATGCTGAAGACCTGGGAGGTCTGCCCCTCGCAGTCCCATTCGTTGAGGCCGTCGCCCATCTTCGCGAAGCGGCCGTTGTCGACGTCGATGCATTTGCCTGTCGACCTGTTGACGAAGTTGAAGTCGTACTTGCCGGCGCCGGGAACGCTGCGCAGCTTCCACTGGGATTTGCTGGGGTTCCAGGTGTCGCTGACCAGGTGCGTGCCGTTGGCGTTGCTCCCGCGTTCGAACGTGAGGTACTTCTCGTGGTCGCTGTCGCTGATCAGCTCGACCACGGACCCGTTCGCCACCATCTGCGTGCGGAAGTAGACCGGGTAGTGGTCGGAGCTGCGGCCGCCCATGCGTACCCCGCGGTAGTTCGCCAGCACGCGCGAGGAGATCATGTAGTCGAGTTCGCCGCCGCTCTGCTGGGTCGCATCGCCGGTGTGGTAGACCTGGGCGCCCAGACCCGCGGCGAGGGTGTGCATGCCCTGGTCCGGGTCACGGTTGAAGTCGCCCATGACGGTCCACGCGCGGCCCGCCGCGGTCGCTTGGTTGCGGACCTGGCGTACCAGCTCCTGCGCTTCGTTGTGCGCTCCCGAAGCCAGCGCGTGCACGTTGTAGTAGATGTCGTCGTCGAAGCGCAGCCCCAGCGCGGGGCGGGCGCCGGCCCGGCCGGGCGGGGCGACGTGGACCTCGTGGGCCATGGTGTGCGTGACCATGGCGAGGTTGACGCGGGTGTCTCCCAGCGGACTCATCCAGTACACGTAGCGGGCGCCCCAGCGATACAGGTGGACGGTGTAACCGCTGCGGTTGTAGGACTGCTGGAGGATCATGCCGTACAAACTCGGTTCGGACCCCGCCTCCTGGACGGCGACGATGTCGTTCTCGTTGCTGAGCTGCCGGACGTCGGACCAGCGGGCGCCTTGCGAGTTGTAGGTCGCGATGGTGTGGGCGTTGGGCGCGTCCGCTGCGGCCGGCGATGCCGGCAGGCCGATCAGCAAGCCGACGAGCGCGGCCATCGCCATCAGCGTGGCGAGCGTCCTGGTGCGTGGGTGAAGAACGTCGGAGCGTGGCAAGGTCGGCGCCTTTCCTAGGCAGGAGATGAGATGGAGGGACTCTGTCAGGAGCCGCTAACGATGCGGACCGCACCGCGTTAGTACTGCCGGGGCGGGCAGCGCTCGTCGCCCCACGCGGTCGTCACGGGGCAGTCCTTGCCCGGGTCGAGCCACCCGGGAAGTTCCGCGTCGGCCCTGACGCGGTGGCCGGCGCCGGGCCTGTCCGAAGCGGCGGAAACGGCGGCGCCGCCCCATCCGATGCCCGCGGCCAGTACGAGGGCCACCAGTGCCCGGGCCGTGATTCCCCGCATGTGCGTCAACTCCTGCTGTGTCGCCCGGCAGCGGTCAGTCCGCTGGTGTCGTGCTCTGGTCGCCGGCCGCTTGTGCCGGCTGTGATCACCACTGTGCCGACCCGGCGCCGCCCGCGGCAGTCCCACGGGGCGTCATCTGTGTGCCATGCACTTTTAGGAGGGGTCCCATGGGCAACGCGTCAGGTGACAGCGGGCCTACGGGCATACCCGAACCGGGGAGCGCCGCGGTCCTGCTCTACCGCTGGACCGTTGTCCACCAGAGCCTCACCCCCGCCGCCTTGTCCCGGGCCGCCGCCGAGACCGGAACCAACTGCTCTCCGACCGCGACGCCGCCCTCCGCGCCCAAGAAGAAGCCCTGCGTACCCAGCGCCGGCAGATCCAGGAGCAGCACGACGGACTCGCGGCCCTCATGCCCGTCTACCTCCAGGCCCGCCAGCACGCTTTCCCGCAGGGCACCATCGACCGCCTGCCCGACAAGTTCGCGGTCCGCACGCTGCTCACCGAGGTCATCGACTCCTGCCACAGCGAAGTCCTGGTTTCCAAAGACGGCGGCTCCTTCCCCGTCCCCGCTGTAAGCGAAGCCCTCCCCCGCGACCTCGCCCTCCCCGAACGCGGCATCCGCATGCGCAGCCTCTACCAGCACGCCACCCCCTACGCCACCGGACCCCACGCCACCCAAACCGTCTCCCAGACCATGAGGACAGACCATCCTGGTCATGGTCGCCAAAGGCATCAAGGACGACACCATCGCCCGCCGCCTCGGCATCTCACTGCGCACCTGCCGCCGGCACGTCTCCGAACTCCTCGACGCCCTCAGCGCCCCCAGCCGCTTCGAAGCAGGCGTCATCGCCGAACGACAAGGACTCACCCGCCATCCGGCATCCCCGCCCCTGCCCGTACCCGCAACGGAAGCCGCCCCGGATACCGTCCGGCCCGACCCGGTACCCTCCGCGCACGGTCTGCGGCGCGGCCCTGCCCACACGGACCTCAGCACGAGCCACCGGCCGACCGGCCCGCTTTTGCTCCCCCAAATGCCGCTCCCGCGCCTACCGCACACGAAATCCCCGAGGGACACACTCCCGCAGGCGGACACCGCCCATCCGTCACGAAACCCGCCACCCGCGTGACGAAACTCCCCCACGGGCCGGACTGCTTTCGGTGCACGGCCGTGCCAGCCGGTCACGGGACAGCCGGGCCGGGGACCTTCACCGGTCTCGCCAGGACCAACATCAAGGCATCGCCCGCTCCGTGCCGTAAGCGGCCCGCGCGCACCGGATCATCCGGATCTGCGAACGCCGGGGTGTTCCTGTCCTCGCCGACCGCGCCTACCAGGAGCCGGACCGTGGGTGACCACCGGGCGCCGACGGCCTCCCGGCGGCGAACTGTCCCCGACCCAGCGCACAGTCAACCGAGCACGGGCCCAGGCCCGGGCACCCGTCGAACGCGGGATGGCACGATGGCGGCCCGGTCGCATGGCCGGTGCGGGTGTCCGGTGTCATGGAAGTGAGTCGGTCGCGACGCCTTGACCTGCAACGGCTGAGTTCGTTGACGGAGTATCTGCGACGCGTCGTGGGATGGGCCGCGCCGAGTGCTGTGGGGTCACAAGCCGTGGGCGGTGGGGTGCAGTGGTTCGTACAGCGGGAGTTCGGCGCCGCTGGGAAGGCGGACCGCAGTCAGTCTTCCCCAGCGCTGTTCGCTGACCGGGCGGCTGATCTCGACGCCCTTGGCGCGGAACTCGCCGAGCTGGGAATCAAGGTCGTCGCACATCAGGTAGAACTCGTGCCGGGGTGGGCCATCGGCCGGGTGCACGGCGATCTCGGACGGGGGCAACGTGAAGATGAGCCAGCCACCGCCCGCGTCGACGCCGGGGAAACCGAGGACGTCGCGGATGAAAGCACGGTCCGCCTCGGCGTCGTGGCTGTAGAGGATGACATGCGCACCACTGATCATGGCTAGCCCCTGTCCTTCGACGCGCTGACGGTCGTGTTCCCGGCATCCTGGCACGCCGAGGTCAAGAACATCCTCGGCTGGGTTCGGCGACACGGCGACTGAGTTGGATGTCAATGGACAGCGGTATCTGGGACCGGTTCCGGCCACGGAGAGGTCGAGCGATTCCGCACCCCGTGGCCGGCCATTTCGTCGGTGGCCCAGGTCCAGGATCGGCGAGGACGGTCCAGGTCGTCGGTCGAAGGCAAGCGCGTACCGCCGCCGGAAGCGCCCCTGACCGGCCGGCAGGGCCTTCAGCACTTAACGTACGGGGTGGCTGCCCCGGCACCACGACCGCCAGTCCCACCCCAGCCTCACCCAGCGAGCCGAGATCAGCTCACGCTCATCCCCCGCTCCGGCCACACACCCCGCTCCGTGTGCAGCGCGTTGAGCTTCCGCGAGGCTTTCAGGAACGTGTAGTCGATCTGCGCGTCCTGGACCGTCGAGGTGCAGGACGCCCTGTCCACGGTCAATCGCCGCTCGAAGTCGTCGGGGTCGTCACCGAATTCGTATTCCACGAGCTCGTCGGTCTCCGAGATTTTCCGGAAATAAACGATCGCAGCCATTTACCGTTCCCCTTCGAAGTCTCCACGCTTGTCCAGCGGTCCCGATTTCTGCCATGTGTACGTCTCGTTTGGCACTCGGTGTGCCCGCTGGTAGGCGCCCCCTGGTTCTCGCTCAAAAACGCCAGCTCGGCGAGCCCGAGCTTGGGCAGCAACTGGTCCTCCGGCAGTGCCTTTCCCGAGCGCGATCGGACCATGCGTCCGCGATCTCCGCATCCGCGCCGAACTCCGGGGCGAAGCCCGTGGAGCCCTTGTCCCGGGCCGGCCCCTGCTTGTGTCCGCTGATGGCTTCGATGTCCCCGTCGCCCTTCATAGAGTCCCCCGCGCAAGCCGGGCCGTGGCGCGGGGCCCGGCCCGGCCGGGCGGCGTACGGCGGGTGTACCCGTCAGGGGGTCGGGGGTGGGGATCCCGGGTCTTTGCGTTCGCGGTCGTCCTTCGTTTTGCCGGGTGCCTCGTCCTGCGCCGGGCCGATGCGGATCTCGAACCCGCCCGCGTACTTCTCATGGCCCGCGATCACGGCTTCTTCCACCGCCTCCTCCGCGAGTTCGCTCCGGACGATCAGCGGGTCCTGGCGGAGGTCGCGCAAGAGGGCCCAGCACATGCCGATCATCACCAGGACGAACGGGGCCGCGACGAGGATCGTCAAGTGTTGCAGGCCCGCGAGAGCCTCGCCCTTGCCCTCACCGACGAGCAGCATCACGGCCGCCACACCACCGGTCACCACACCCCAGAAGACGACGACGAACCGGTCGGGTTCGAAGGTGCCCTTCTGGGACAGGGTACCCATCACGATTGACGCCGCGTCGGCGCCGGAGACGAAGAAGATGCCGACCAGGATCATCACCAGCAGGCTCATCACACCGGCGATCGGGAACTCCTGAAGCACTCCGAAGAGCTGCGCCTCGGGCGTGGTCGCGCCGCCGAGCTTTCCCTGCTCCTTCAGGCTCATGGCCGTACCGCCGAAGATGGCGAACCAGACCAGGCTCACGCTGCTGGGCACCAGGATGACGCCGCCGACGAACTGACGGATCGTGCGGCCCCGGCTGATGCGCGCGATGAACATGCCGACGAACGGCGTCCACGAGATCCACCAGGCCCAGTAGAAGACCGTCCAGCTGCTCAGCCAGTCGGCGACGTCATTGCCGCCGGTGGACGCCTCGGTGCGGCCGATCAGCTGGGGCAGCTCGTCGAAGTACGCGGCGAGGGAGGTGGGGATCAGGTCGAGGACCAGGATGGTGGGGCCGACGACGAACACAAAGACCGCGAGGATGACGGCCAGCACCATGTTGATGTTGGAGAGCCACTGGATGCCCTTCTCCACTCCGGAGACGGCGGAGAAGACGAAGCAGACGGTCAGCACGCCGATGATGACGACGAGCAGCCCCGTCCCGGCCTTGTTCAGCCAGCCCACCTCGTGCATGCCGCTGCCGATCTGGAGCGCGCCGAGTCCCAGCGACGTGGCCGAGCCGAACAGCGTGGCGAAGATCGCCAAGATGTCGATCACCCGGCCGGGCGCGCCCTCGGCGCGCTTCTTCCCGAGGAGCGGGACGAAAACGGCGCTGATCGTCTGCCGCCTGCGGCGTCGGAAGGTGCTGTACGCGATGGCCAGGCCGACCACCGCGTAGATGGCCCACGGGTGCAGCGTCCAGTGGAAGAGCGTGGTGGCGAGCGCCGTCTGCATGGCGTCCGCCGAGTCGGCGGGGTCGGTGCCCGGCGGCGGATCGGTGTAGTGCGCGAGGGGTTCGCTGACGCCGTAGAACATCAGGCCGATGCCCATGCCGGCACTGAACATCATGGCGACCCAGGAGACGGTGCTGAACTCCGGCTTCTCGTGCTCCTGGCCCAGTTCGATCCGTCCGTACCGGCTGATGGCGAGCCAGAGCGCGAAGACGACGAACCCCGAGGCTGCCAGGACGAACGCCCAGCCGGCGTTGTGCATCAGGCCGTTCAGCAGGGTGTCGGAGACACTCTCCAGCGAGCTGGTGGCCGTGACACCCCAGATCACGAAGCCCAAGGTCAGCACGGCCGTCACACCGAAGACCACCCGGTCGGTGACGGCCGTCTCGTCCTCGTGCGGGTGGCGGCCGGGCAAGGCCGCCTTCACGGGCAGCCGCCGCCGTGGCCCCGGTTTGTGTTGCTCCTGAGACACAGGCGGCACCTTTCGCGATCACAGGCCGATTTCGGCTTCTGACATCCCCTACCACGGCGCGCACCCGTGTCCCGGCATCAACAGGCGTCGAGGGGCTCCCCTCTGCCGGGCGATAGGCCGCACAGGTGTCAAGGAGGAGCGGCACGGGGGTTCGGCCAGCGGGTTGTCGGCCAGGCAGCGGGAGGCGCGCCGCTGGGAGCGGTCTCGCCGAACCGGTTCAGGGGTGGGTGGGATCCGGTCACCTCGGTGGCCGCCGCTGTCTCACCTTTGGGGAATCACATGCGGCTGCGGAGGGCGGGGCACGACTCCCTCCCCTGTCGAAGCCGAGTTCCTCGCACTCGGCGTCCGCCGGGCAGGACAGCACAACGCGAGCGGTGGTCACGCGTAGCTGAGGACCACCAGCAGCGCCGCGCACTCCGCGAGAAGCTGGGCGGCGAGCGCCACCTGCCGTACCCGTCCGACGGGCGCGGCCAGGGCGACGACGAACGCGACTGCGCCAAGGCCGGCAGCCCAGCCGAACAGCACCCCGGGCAGTCCTGCCGTGCATTCCTCTCCGTACGTCAGGCAACGCGCCGCGCGCTCGGAGGACAGGACCACCACACCGGCCGCCAACACTGCCGGGACGAACAAGCCGGCGCACAGTACGGACCAGAGGCGCGAGCGGTCCCTTCCTGCGGCCGCGTCGGCCGGAGGCATCGGAGGGGGGCGGTTTCGTTCATGGCCCGATCCCACACGACCGTAGAGCCCGGCACAGGAGCGGAGGTACTCAACCAAGCGTGAGTACCAGGGCCCAGGTCACTGACGAGCCTGCCGGCGCCGCTCGCCTTGTCGGAGGCCGACCGTAGGGTTCACCAGGTGAGTGACATCCATGAACTGATGATCGCCGTCGACCTGCGGGACGAGATCTCCGAGCAGGAACTCGCCGAGCTGAACTGGCACCTGGGAACCGGACCCCAACCGGAACGCCTGTCGATCGTCACCGAGTTCCCCGTCGTCGTGGTGGACGACTCAGGGATCCCAGTGATCGAGGACGAGCCGTACCCGCTGCTGGCCGGGCACGGCGCGGCATGGCGGGTAGGCGGCGTGCTCTCCTCCGCACTGACCAGTCGCGCGGATCTGCCGGGGCAGGGCTGGTCGCTGACGTCCCGCCAGGAGGTCCATCCGGACGAGTTCGAGAAGGTCGGCGAGCTGCTCTGCTGGTTGGCCACGAGGGCTCACGAAACGAACCTGCTCGGGGACAGCGGAGTCGGGATCGGATCCCTCAGGTCCTATGAAGCCGAGGTTCCGGAGGTACTCCACGTCAAGAACGGGCAGGTCGACTGGCCGGCCTGAAGCGCGTCGCACATGACTGGCGAGGAGCATCCTCCAAGCCGTCGCACGCCGGGCGGAATCCCGACGAGATCGCCCGACCCGCACCGGCTTCCTCACCCGCGCAACGGCATGGTCCGGCGCACGAGGCGTCACCGACGGGCGCGTGCTGACCGGCAACGGGTGTATCCAGCTCCACCCCAACCCGGTTGCCAGGTGCAGTGGTTCGTCGGGTGGCGGGCGGCATCGTGGTCCGGGTACTGATGCGGCGGACGGACAGGGAAGATGCTCATGGGACGCACGGATGGCGACTCTGTGGGGCGGGCGGAGCGTGTCGCGGTGTGGAGCACGGTGGGGGTGTTCACTGCCGTGGCCTTCGTGGCGGCCGGAGCGTTGGGGGCGGCGCAGCCGGCGACCGGTGTACCGGACGAGGTCGTGCAGCTGACCCAGTTCGGGCCGGCCCTCGCGGTGGGTGCGGCTGCACTGTACCGGCGCCGGCAGACGCGTGCGCTGCTCCGGGGCGCGGAGACGGGAGCGGGCGCTCGATCCGTCAGCGGTGTGGTGCTGCTCGGTGCTGCCGGGCTGATCGTCGCGCTCGCCGTGCTCGGGTACAAGGCGGTCGGCGGGGAGGCGCGCTTCACGCCGCCGGGTTCGCTGCACCACTCGTTCGCGCTGATCGCCGCGGCCCAGCTGGTGGGGGCCTGCGGGGAGGAGGTCGGCTGGCGCTGTTTCCTCCAGCCGCTGCTGCGCACCCGGCTGGGTACGCTCGCCTCTTCGGTGGCGGTGGGAGTGCTGTGGGGGGCCTGGCACGTGCCGGTCTTCGGGCGGGCTCCCGCCTACGCCGCCGGGTTCCTCGTGGCCACCGTGGCGATGTCGGTGGTCTTGGGCGTCGCGCTCGAGGGAACGGGCGGGTGGCGGCGGTTGCTGCTCGCGGGTGGCTTCCACGCCCTGGTCAACCTCGGACTGCTCCTCTTCATGGACGAGGAGTCAGGGGCGGTCCTGCCCATGGTCTGCTTCGGGCTGTCCTGTCTGGCCGTGGCCGTGGCCGTGATCGTGGCGGCGCTGCGGGCGGGTCGGCGTGCACCGGACCCGGCGGCGCCTGTACCGGCTACCCTGCACGGGACATGAGTTCGAACCTTCGCCGGCTCCGTAGGGAGTTGTCCCGTCGCACGGCCGCGGTCGGCCGCTGCCAGCTCGCCGGTCTGCTGGGCCTGTGGGTGGCGGCCATCGGAGCGGGCGTCGTGGGAGCCTTGCTGTTGCTGCCCGTCGGCCTGGGCTTCCGAGTGCTGCCGCCCGCCGCGGCCGCGTTGCGCCGGTGCGGTGACCGCGCCCGGCAGCGGGCGGCGCAGTGGTCGGGGGTGCGGATCGCTGCGCCGGATCCGCTCCCGAGGACCGCGGGGACGCGCGCGGTCCTGGCCGACGCGGGGTTCTGGCGGGACCTGACCTGGGCGTGGCTGGAGCCCGTGGTGGGCGGTCTGCTGGTCGCCGTACCGCCGTCCCTGACCGTGTACGGGCTGTTCGGGGTGCTCGTGCAGCCCTTCGTGTGGCGGCTCCTGGACGACGGCAACTGGTACGCCTTCGTCCCCGTGCACAGCACCGCCCTGATGCTCGCGGCGTTCGTGCTGGGCCTCGGCTTCACGGTGGCGGGGCTCCTCCTCGCGCCGCCCGTCCTGGGCCTGCACGCGCGGTGGGGGCGACGACTGCTCGCCGGCCCGCGGACCACCGAACTCCAGCGCCGTATTGGACAGTTGACGGACAGCCGAGCCGAGGTGCTGGACGACCGGGCGGCTGAGCTGCGGCGCATCGAGCGGGACCTGCACGACGGGGCGCAGGCCCGGCTCGTCGCCCTCGGGATGCGCCTGGACAGCGCGACGCGTCTGCTCGAGGACGATCCGCCGGCCGCCCGGGCCGCGCTGATCGAGGTACGCGAACTGTCCGGACGGGCGCTCGAGGACCTGCGCGGCCTGGTCCGCGGCATCCAGCCGCCCGTCCTCACCGACCGCGGTTTGGGCGACGCCGTGCGCTCCCTGGCCCTCGACAGCTTCCTCGACGTGCATGTCGAGGTCCGGCTGGCCGGGCGGCTGGCCGCCGCTGTGGAGTCGGCCGCCTACTTCGCCGTCAACGAGCTGCTGGCCAACGCGGCGAAGCACTCCGGTGCCGGCCGCGTGGACATCGCCCTCGCACACGACGCCGCGGGCGCCGGCGGCCCGCGGCTGCGCGTCACCGTCACCGACGACGGCCGCGGTGGCGCGGACCCCTCCCGGGGGACCGGGCTGCTCGGTGTCCGAGGGCGATTGGCTACCTTCGACGGAACCCTCGTCTTGCACAGCCCGCAAGGCGGCCCGACCACAGTCACCTTGGAGATCCCGTGCGCGTCGTCCTTGCCGAAGACCTCTTCCTTCTGAGGGACGGCCTGGTCCGCACGCTCACCGAGCACGGCTTCGACGTCGTCGCCGCCGTGGACAACGGCCCCGGTCTCTCGCGCGCCCTGCTGGAGGAGCGACCGGACGTGGCGGTCGTCGACGTGCGCCTGCCGCCGACCTACACGGACGAGGGCCTCCAGGCCGCCCTCGAAGCCCGGCGCCGCCATCGCGGTCTGCCGGTGCTCGTGCTGTCGCAGTACGTCGACCAGCTCTATGCGAACGAGCTCCTGTCGGGCGACGACGGCGGGGTGGGCTACCTGCTGAAGGACCGGGTCACAGACACCGGCCAGTTCATCGACGCCGTACGCCGCGTCGCCGCGGGCGGCACCGTCCTGGACCCGCAGGTGATCGGACGGCTGCTGTCGCGGGGCGAGGCCCGCGGCACCATCTCGGCCCTCACCCCGCGCGAACGCGACGTGCTGGAACTCATGGCGCAGGGCCGCTCCAACGCCGCCATCGCGGGAACACTCCACTTCAGCGAGAGCGCCGTCGCCAAGCACACCGCGAGCATCTTCGCGAAGCTCGGCATCGCCCCCTCGGCCGAGGACAACCGGCGGGTCCTCGCCGTCCTCGCCTACCTGCGACGCTGAAGGCCCGGCCGCGCCCACCGGGCAAGATCCCCGGGGCGGGGCGGAAGGTCTCGCGGTCGTCGGGACCGACGCGCCCCACCACGGCGACCGGCCCCCGGACGAGGAGTTCGGTCGGATCGCGGCCCGGATGCGGGCCGGCATGGGCGCCGGTGAGAATCCCGGCGAATCGGCCACCGGCATGCACAGCCATCCGGCTGGTCGGGCTGTCACGGACTGGCAGGCGGGCAGGCGGGCAGGCAGTCCTGACCGCGGTCCAGCGCCTCGACCAGGTCGGCGTCGGCGTCGGCGGCTGCAGGCTCGGGGTACCGCTCATCGCCGCGGAGCCCCGGATCCGCGCCGCGGTACTGGGGCTGCTCGGTGCGCACGGGCCGGCCGAGGACGCCGCGCGGATCACCGTACCGGTGCGGTTCCTGGCCAGGAAGATCAGTGAAAGCCGGGTTCCCCCTCGGGATGGTCCTCGACCTGCACGAACCGCCCTTACGGGGCAGTGGAGGTGAGAAGTGTCTGACCGGCGAGGGTGAGGGAGTGGATCGCGCTCTTGCCATGGCGGTTGAGGGCGGTGAGTCCGGCGTGGCGCAGGGTGGTGGCGTGTTCGCTGGCACTGGCCGGGGAAATGTGGGCGTGCCGGGCAAGCTGGGTCGTCGTGCAGGCAGGATGATCCGCGATCACGCACAGGACGGTGGCGCGAGTGCGGCCCAGGAGCGCTTTCAACGGGCCGGGTATGCCGGCGTTCGGGCTGGAGTGCCGGATCGGCGGTTCCCATAAGCGGCAGGCATCCGCCGGGTCGTCGAGCGCGGGGTAGATCAGCAGCAGACTCGGCCGGTCGGGACGGACGAACAGTTGCGGCACGGGCCCGCACTGGACGGATGGTGCGAGGATCACGTGACGGCCCGCGACGGGGAAGTCACTTCGGCTGAGCAGAGGTTGGTAGGAGGGGATCTCCAAAACGGGGGGTTTCCAGGAGAGCAGGGGCCGCAAGCCGTCGAACAGCCCCGCTACCCCGCCTTGCGCCATGAGCCGCGTGCGGAGTGCCTGCTCGGAGTGCAGGTGGTCATGGATGCGGTCCCAGTACGGGGCGAGGAGCACGTCGTGGCAGTGAGCCAGGGTATCCGCCAGCCGGTTGCAGGATCCGCGGGCACCGCTCAGGCTCTGGCCCAGCCACGGCACTCGCCGCCGGTTGAGGCCCGGGTGGACGGTGAATTCTTCTCTTACGTCTCGGCACGGCACCCCGCGCAGTCGGTCCAGGCCCTCGTCGATGGTGGCAGCAGGGCCGGTCAGAGTGAACAGGTCGACCTGCCCCTGGCCGCCCGGACCCGCTCGGGGCGCGGCGAGGAAGCGGGCCACGTCCCGGCCGTCGGAGTTGATGGAAGCCGCCGAGCGGGACCTCCAGCTGCCGAACACCACTGGACGGTCGCGTCGCTGGAGGTTCCCCAGGGCGAGCTGGGTCTCGGCCAGCGGACCCAGCACGGCCAGCTGCACGTTGGCCAGGTCCTCGGTGGTGAAGTGCAACCGCAGCATGCCTCGTCCTCCCCGGGCCAAGAGTGATTGCCGCGGGACGATCCTGACGGCTCCGCTCGATTCGGAGGAGCCCGAAACGAGTCGACTCCGCCGTCGGGCGCGCCGAATCTGGTCATGTCCAAAGGCAATCCGCCGGAAAGCCCACCAGCGCACGGTCCGTGGAGATGTGCAGGCCGTGTCCGTCTGCCGTGCGGTGCCCGGCTCATCCGCTGATCCCATGAAGGGAATCCTGTGTTCAAGACCAAGAGGACGGCCGTGCTCTCATCCATGGTGGCCGGCGTCGCCCTGACCACCGCGCTCGCCGCTACCCCGGCGGCGGCCGACGTGCACCGGAGCAGCACATCCTCGGCCACCGCAGCCAGCCCTGTCGCGACCATGGACGGCTGCGCGTCGCTCGTCAGCAATGCGGCCGGCCGGGCAACCGTGAAGAACATCTGCAGCTACAAGGTCTGGGCCACGGTCTCCGTGGACTGGTCGTGGGACCCGACCTGCATCGACATCAACCCCGGCAAGACCCGCGCCCTCACCTGGGACCCCGGCAAGGGCAAGGCGGAGTACGCCTACGAATGCTGAGGTCGCGGAAACGGCAACCCTGGCACTGAGTGATCCTGTCTCGTGCACCTGGATCCCCGTCTGAGGGGAAGCCGCGAAAATGTGGTCATGGTGCACGTACTCGCCTGCGTCCGGTGGTATACGGGGAGGACGCAGGCGAGTACGCCCACGGCGGCGCTTGTTGTCAGGGGAAGTCCGGGCACTCCTCGGCAAAGCCCTGCGAGACGGGCTGCCATACGCCGTGGTCCTCACGCCCGCTCAGTCGATCCGCTTCCTTCGCGGTCTCGATCAGCTGGGTGGTGGTCAAGGGTACGGCCGCCGCGAAGACCCGCCCGAGGTGGCGGCTGTGCAGTATCGGGCGGAGTCCCTCCGAGTACGGCCCATCGGCGACCGCGAAGAGATCGATGCGCCCTGAGCAATTTCAGGAGTAGCGCAGGGCCCTCTCGCGCGGGAGCGCGGAGCCGGCGCGGCCGGGCATCTGGCGCTTCAGCTGACGGTGACGACCATCTTCCCGAGGGCTTCCCCGGCCTCCATGGTCCGGTGGGCCTCGACGATCTCGTCGAACCGGAAGACCCGGGTGGGACGGGCCCGCAGGGCACCGGCGTCGACCTTGGCGTAGATCTCGTCCAACGGTACGTCGGTGAGCGGGAATGCGGGGGTGCCCAGGACGAAGGCGCTGCCGAAGAAGCTGAGGCGGACTCCGCTGGGGAGATCGGCGATCGGGTCGAAGTCCCGTACCGGGTCGAATCCGCCCAGGAAGCCGAGCTGGCACACCCGGCCGCGCGGCCGGACCAGGGCCAGCGAGTCGCGCAGGACGCTGTTGCCGACGACGTCGAACACCGCGTCGACGCCGGCCTGCCGCTCCGCGACCCGGGTGGCGAGCGCGCCGTCGTCGATGAGGACGTCGGCGGCCCCGAGCTCCTTCAGCAGTGGTGCCCGCTGCGGGTCCCGGGTCGTGGCGAAGACGGTCGCGCCGTGGTCGACCGCCAGGTTGAGGGCGGCCTGGCCGAGTGAGGAGGTCGCTCCCCGCACCAGGACGGTCTCGCCCGGCCGTAGGTCCAGATTGCCGAACAGGCCGCTCCAGGCCGTCGCGTACACCTCGGGCACCGCCGCAAGATCAGCCCAGTCCATGGATGTGCGCACGGCCACCACGTTGGTCGCCGGCACGGTCACCAGCTCCGCGTAACTTCCGTTGCGGGTCCGTCCCATGCCTCCCAGGATCGCCACCACCCTCGTTCCGGCGGGGAGTTCACCGGACGGGTCGTCCTCCACCACCCCGGCGCACTCGATCCCGGGTACGGCGGCGACCTTCCCCCAGGCGCCGCTGCGCATGTACGCCTCGGCGTGGTTGAGGCCGAACGCCATGACCCGGATCAGCACTTCGCCGTCGGCGGGCACGGGGTCGGGCAGTTCGGTGAGGGTGAGCACCTCGGGGCCGCCGTGGGCGGAGATGACGATGGCCTTCATGTCCCAGCTCCATTCTTGAGCACTCATTCAACTATTGGTGCGAAGAAAAGGGCCACCTCGAACGGTGGCCCGTACGCCTCGCCGTCAGGCGAGAGCGGCGAAGGCGTTGTCGACGATCGCGCGCAGGAGCACCTCGTCGGGGTTCGCCTTCCCGACGACCATGAGCCCCTGGCAGGCGGCGACCAGCAGCTTGGCGCTGCCGGCGCAGTCCAGGGAGGCTCGGACCTGCCCCCTGCGGGCCGCGTTCTCCAGCGCGTGGGTCATGCACCGTTCGAGCCGCGCCAGGTGGCCGCGGACGACGGCCGCCGCCTCGTCGTCCTCGGCGGCGTTCTCGATCGCCGTGTTGACGAGCAGGCAGCCCTGCCGGCCTTCGGGACTGAGCAGATCGCGGACGAGTCCGTCGAAGTAGCCGCGGACCTCGCCCACCGAAGCGCCCGGGGCCTCCAGCTCGCCCAGCTTCTCGGGGACGACCAGCCGCGAGTACCGCTCCAGCGACTTCAGGAACAGCGCGTGCTTGCCGCCGGGGAAGGCGCTGTAGAGGCTGCCGGGCTTGACGCCGGTCGCCTTCACCAGGTCCTCGACGGACACCGCCCGGTACCCGCGCTCCCAGAACCGCAGCATGGCCGCGTTCACAACGGCGTCGGGCTCGAACTCTCGCGGTCTGGGCATGAGAAGAAAATACATGAACGACCATTCAAGAACAATGCATCCGGCACCCTCTCCGCATCCGCGCCCCGATCGAGCGCCGCGGCTACGTGATGCGCACGGTCCCGTGCACGGTGATCTGGTCGATGTCGGAGGTGCGCACCGTGAGATCGATGGTCCACTCGCCGGGCATGGGCAGCCGCAGGTCGTACGTGGCCCAGTACCCCTTCTGGTTCTTGAGCTTGGCATCGAGCGGGCCGATCGCCAGGTCGGGCTGGGTGAGGGCGAGGCGGAGCTCGGGGACGGTGGCGAGGCCGCCGTCGTCGGTGTAGACGACCGCCTCGACCGAATTCTCGCCCACCCGTCCCGGAGCCAGCGTGATCTGGATCTTGCCGCGGTGGTTGGCCGTCCCCATGTCGAAGGGAAGCGTGATCACCTTCACCTGCGGCTCCTGCCCGACGGCGACCGAGGACGACTCGGCGGCCGCGGCCCGGCTGGGCTGGGTTCCGGTGAGCAGGGTGGTGATCGCCAGGACCACCACGCCGAGTGCGGCTTCGGCCATCACGGTGCGGCGCAGGCCACGCCGGTACCCGTCGGCCCCCTCGACGGGCGGGGCCCCGGTGGCATCGCCCGTCTGGCCTGCGGCAGAGGTGTCGGGCGCGCTGCCGAGGCCCGTCGCCCCCGGGGAACCGGGCGCCCCCACCATCTCCGCCACTCTCACCTGATCATGTTCGCGCGTGCTCGATGCCTCAGCGGCCGGTGGTGGTTCGTTGCGGAGGCGGGCGGTCCAACGGCGGGAGTACGACGCCACGTACAGGACGAGGACCACGACGGCGACCTTCACGATGAGGGTCTTGCCGTACGACGTGGTGGTCAGCGCCTGCCATGAGCCGACCTGCCGCCAGGACTGGTACACCCCGGTGCCGACCAGAACGGCGACCGCGGTGAAGGCCAGCGTCGAGAAGCGGCCCACCGCGGGCGCGGGAATGCCGTGGCCGGCTGTCCCGCGGGGTCGCAGGGCGATCACCAGCGTGATCAGCCCGCCCAACCAGACTCCCATGGCCAGGAGATGGAGCGCGGCGACCGGAACGGCGAGCAGCACCTGGGGCCCGGCGGAGGCATGTTCGGCGGCGGTCCAGGTGAAGGCCAGGCCCAAGGCGAGCCCTGCCCCGGTCAGGCGGACACGGAGATCGAGGTCCGGCGGTTGCGATTCCTCGTCCGACTCGGCGAGGCGCACAGGCGGGCGCCACCGCATCACAGCGGCGGCCGCGAGCAGCAGTACGAGCCGTGCGAGCAGCGCGATGCCGGGCCTCCCGGTGGCGGTTCGGCCGAGCTGGGCCAGGTCGAACGCCGACGTCAGCGGTCCCGCCGTCTCGTACGGGCCGCGCAGGAGGAACAGGGCCACGGTGGATGCCGCCAGGGTTGCCCATCCGGCAACCAGCAGCCGTCGTACCGGGCGGAGCGCGGCCGCCCCGGACCAGCACATGAGGATGAACGCGGCCGCGCCCACGAGGAGGGCGAGGCCGCTGTAGGCGACGTAGCGGAAGAGGCCGTGGAGGCGGCCGACTACCGTGTCGTCCGGCGAACCGGTCGTCACCGCGACGGCGGTATCGGAGGGCTTGCCGACGGAGAAGGTGAACGCGCCGGAGACCGGGTGGCTGTCGGCGGAGACGACCCGCCAGGCGACCGTGTAGGTGCCTTGGGGCAGCTTGTCGGACAGCTCCACCCGGGCCGTGTTCTCCTTGCCGTCGGCATGCCGCGCCGGGCGGGGGTTCACGCGTTCGTTGGCCGGGGACAGCACCCTGAGTGCGTCGTCGGGAAAGCTGACCGACTCGGTGAACGTGAGCGTGACCTGGCGGGGCGGTGCGTCGAGGACGGTTCCGTCCGCGGGATCGGAACCGCTGAGAGCGGTGTGCGCGAGGGCGGGGCCGGCCCCGCCGAGCAGCAGGGCGAGTACGGCCCCGACCAGTACCAGGACGGTCAGCGGCTTCCTGGCAGGAGGTGATCCTGTGTACATGACGAGCGGTCTCCGGGGTGGCTGTCGTGAGCCGGGGCCGTCGCCGCCCGGGACTCGATCGTGCGGAGCGGCGGTCGGACGGTGTGGCTCACGGGAGGCGGCACGGCGGACTGCGGCGGGGCTGGGACTGATGACGAGATGTGGACCATAGTGCCGCCGGACGCAGCCCCGGGCCGGTTAAGCAACTTCCGCTAAAGCCGGTTACGCGCGTCTCGGATCGGGCGTTCTCCGTGTACATTGCACCCGCTGTTCCGGCCTCCCCGCCCCTGCCACTTCGGTCAGGCCCGGCTGCGGCTGCGGCGCAGCCACCACAGGGTGCCGGCGGCGGTCAGCGCCACGACGACCGCTGCCACGCCGAGCACCGCTCCGGTATTGCCGCCCGCCTCCTTGCCGTTCGCCGTCTCCGCGCTCGCGGCAGCGGCGAGAGCGGAAGGAGCCGCCGCCGACGGCTGTACGGACGGGACGGCGCTCGGCGTCTGCGGGGCGTTCTTGGCGATCGGCTCGGCCCCGGGTGCGGCCGCCTTCAGTTCGAGCACGGGGGCCGGATTGTCGACCTTCTGCCCGTCGGTGGGGACCTCGATCCAGCGAGCGACCTTCCCGTCGCCGTAGGTTTCGAGGGTCTTGAAGGCCAGCGACTTCTCGTCGGGCAGCTGACGCACCGTGATGCTGTACTCGGCGTCGACACCGGTGGCCAGAGCAGTGCCGCCGACGGTGTAGCCGTCGGGGGTGGCCGTGAGCTTCCACTCCTTGGGAGCCTCCTTCAGCGTCACGGCGTCCGGGGTGATGCCCTTCGGGAGTACGACCCGCAGCTCCGAGATGCCCGCACTGTCCGACTCCGCCTCGGAAGCGAAGGAGAGGGTGACGTTCTCGGCGAGGGCGCGTGCGTCGGAGGCCGTGACCTCGGCGTGTGCGGCGGCGGGCCCGGCGCTCACGCCGATGGCCACCAGGGCGCCGAGGGCCGCGAGTGCCAGGGTGCGGGGACGAGGGCGGGTGGGTGTTCCGGTCATGATGGAGGAGCCTCTCGGTACGGGGGCGGACTTCATCCCGCGGGGGCGCTGCCCGCCGGGATCAAGGGGAACGTCTCCTGCACATCCGGCAGGAGGCCCCCGGCGTACCACTGCATGGCAGAGCATCGCTGCCGCCAACGGACTTGGGGCGAGGCCGTCGTGCCGCACGGGCCCGGCGTGTGGGTGGGGCCCGAGCCACGGGCGGCAGAGGGCGCCGAAGGCCGCGGCTGCGGCTGCCACCGCCCTCTGGGCCCAGAGGCTCACCGTCTCCGGCAGGCGGCTGAGCTCCCGGTCGGCGCGGTACATGAGCAGAGCCATCACCCATGCGGCCACACCATGGGCTGCCGCCATCTCCCACATGCCGTGGTGTGCGGCGCGCGCGACGTGCGGTCCCGCGCCGTGACCCTCGGCCGGTCCATGACCTACCGCCTGCTGGACGGACAGCATGCGGTGCAGGCCGAGTTGAGCGATTCCGGTGGCCGTGACCACGTGCCACCAAGGGCGGGATGTCCGCGCCACCAGCCACGACAGGACGAAGGTGATCGCCGCCCCGCCCGCCAGCCGGCACCCGGCGATCGGCTCCCCCGACGCCAGGTGATGGCTCACGACGGCCAACGCCGAGCTGAGCAGCGTGAACACGACAGCCCGCGGCCAGCGTCCGCTCAGCCGCTCGGGCTGCGGACACGAGCGCGTCCTTGCGTGGGCTCCGGTCATGTCGGGCCCATCATCCACAGCCGCCGTCGCCGTCAGGCCCCAACTATCAATAGACGAGCAGCTTTCCCGATCGGAAGGGAAGTGGACCCGTCCGAACACCCGGTCACCGGCTCGGTGTCAGGCGGGTTCCGGGGTGTCGGCGGTCGGGGGGCGGGTGCGGGCCAGGGTGGGGG